>SVGI01000037.1 GCA_015056385.1 Clostridiales bacterium | reverse complement strand
TATTTCAGGCTCCCTTGCGGCGTTACGTATAACAGTTTTACCCTTTGCTCTTGCCGCTGCAAGCATTACGTTTTCCGTAGCACCTACGCTGGGAAAGCTCAAATATATATCTGCACCCTTGAGCCCCGAGGAGGTACACTGAAGACCCTCGCCGTCATACACAATGTCTATACCAAGCTGCTTCAATGCTTCGATATGTATATTAATAGGACGCTGACCTATTTCACATCCACCGGGATACGTAATCCACGCCCTTAAATTACGGGCTATGGCAGACCCTAAAAAAATAACGGAGGAGCGTATTTCCCTAACGTATTTTGTTGGAATTACCTCCCCATCAGCATGGGAGGCATTACAGTAAAGCTCTCCGTTATTGTATTCTACCTCTGCACCCATTTCCCTCAATATTGCTATCATAGACATTACGTCTGTAAGGTTGGGTACGTTTTTAAGTATAACAGGCTCCTCTGCCAATAAAAGCGCTGCCAATATAGGTAAAACAGCGTTTTTGGAGCCACCTACCGCAAGCTCACCGTTAAGTGTTTTTCCGCCGTTAATAACAAGTTTATCCATAAATACCCCTTAACATTGTTTTATTACAGGGTATGGATAAGAGCCTCTTTACGTTACTTTACAGTTAAGCCTCCGGGCTTTCTTCGCCTTCCTGCGCGGCCTTAAGACCTCTTCTTCTGCGCCTGAGGGCTCTTTTTTCCTCTAATTTGTCGGCAAATGAGGGGTCCTCCACGGTATAGGTGGATATATTAAGTAATATTCCCGCACTCGCCATAAATATAATCAATGACGTTCCGCCGTAGCTTATGAAAGGAAGCGGCAGACCTGTGGGAGGTACAGCCCCTGTTACAACGGCAATATTGATTATAACCTGTATGGCTATTGTAGCCACAATACCTGTTGCAAGAAGACAGCTGAATGAATCCGGGGCGTGAACTGCCACGCGTATTCCGCGCCATATTAAAATTACGTATGCCAAAAAGAAGATTATACAGCCTATCAAACCTATTTCCTCTGCAATTATGGAGAATATAAAGTCGCTTTCCGCAAATGGCATATAAAGATATTTTTGCCTGCTTGCGCCTATACCAACACCGAAAAATCCACCTGAACCCAACGCATAGAAGGACTGAATGAGCTGGTAGCCGTTTCCGAGAGGGTCTGACCAAGGGTCAAAAAAAGCCTTAAGACGCGCAACACGGTATGAAGCAGAACCAGCGAGGTATGCAATAGCTCCGACACCCAAGCCACCTCCTATACCTATATACCACATATTTATACCGGCTATGAAAAGCATAGCAACAAGTATACCTGCAATGCAAACGGTTGTACTAAGATTAGGTTGCAACATTATGAGAAGCATCATAGCACCGCCAAGCGCAACTGCCAATATAATATACCCGATTTTTTTAATGCGCATAGGATCCTTTGAAAACAGATCCGCAAGTATCATAACCAATGCAAGCTTTGCAACGTCTGAGGGCTGAAAGTTAAATGATCCGATGTATATCCAGCGTGTAGCACCGTTTACGGACGTGCCAACAAGGAGTACAGCTGCAAGCGCTACAACAGATAAAACGTAGGCTATTTTTGATACCTTCTTCCAAAAGGTATATTTTAAGCACCATGCCCCAAATAACGCAACCATGCCGATACACGCGTTAAGCATCTGTTTTTTGGCATAGTAATATGGACCAAGCGTATTCATGGTCTTATAGTAGCTGGCACTTTGGATCATAAGAATGCCAAAAAGGGTTAATCCTATAACGATTATCAATATCCAATAATCGGCGGCATGCTTTTTCAATTTCTTTCCTCCCCTATACGGCCTACTATTTCCTTAAATATTTTGCCTCTTTGCTCGTAATTATCAAACATATCCCAGCTTGCACATGCAGGAGAAAGAAGAACGCTGTCCCCCTTTTCACAGTGATCAGCACAAGCATATACAGCCTCCTCAAAGGTTTTTAAGGCCTCGATATTCTTATACGAATACTTATTGGCAGACTGCATTATTTTATCCGTAGTTGCACCTATGACCGCAATATACTTGATTTTATTATCTATAACCTCAAATAATGCATCAAAGTCGCCGCCCTTATCGTAGCCGCCCAAAATAAGTGCGGTAGGGGTTTTCATTGCCCTTATAGCGCAAATTGTTGCATCACAGTTAGTTCCCTTTGAATCGTTGTAATATTTTACGCCCTCAACCTCGTTAACGTATTCTATTCTATGCTCTACTCCTCGGAAGGTTTTTAAGGTTCGAGCAATAACGGCAGCATCTACGCCTACCGCGTATGCCGCACCTGCCGCCGCCAATGCGTTTTCAAGATTATGAGCACCTAAAATAAATATTTCATCTGCACGGCATACAAATTCGCATTTATCCTCTGTACCCACGTATATATCACCGTTTTCACACCAGGCGCCGTTTTTAACATTACCTGTTGCATCGAAATAACCGTGTTTAGGCAAATCAAATGCCTGTAAATTTTTTATATCAAGAGATGCATTTACTATCATAGCATCATCCTCTGTGAGGTTTTCAAATATTCTGCACTTTACACGTGTATATTCCTCAACAGTTTTATGCCTATCAAGATGGTCTGGGGTAATATTAAGCAATACGGAAACCGCAGGCTTAAAGCTCTTTATAAGCTCAAGCTGGAAGCTGCTTACCTCAAGAACAACTATATCATCCTTACCGATTTTGTTAAGGGATTCAATAAAAACATCACCGATATTACCCAACACAAAGGTATTAACGCCTGATGCCCTTATAATTTCACCTGTAAGGGCTGTGGTTGTAGTTTTACCGTTTGTACCTGTTATGGCGATTATTTTTGCGGGGCAGTTTCTGTATGCAAGCTCTATTTCACTTACGACGTCTATACCAATTTCAATGGCCTTTTTAATGAAGGGAAGGCTTGTTGGCACACCGGGGCTTACCACCATAAGAGATACACTATTTAATATATCCTCATTAAAGCTGCCAAGCATAAAGTTTACTTTGTCATAGGCCTCAAGAGATGAAATGCGGCTTCCCAAGGCTTCCTTGCTTTTGGAATCGTAAACACATACGCTCCAGCCCTTTTGGAGAAGCCATTCGGCAGCTGCTATGCCGCTTTTGGCACAGCCTACAACTACTGCATTTTTATCATTATTCATTTCAAGAATCCCTTTCATTATTTGAATAACGGCATTACAGACAACAGTGCAAGAATGGACATTACACCCTGTGCCAAGGTAAACAGGAGAACAACCTTTGTTTCCTTATATCCCTTTTTTTGAAAATGGTGGTGCACAGGCGCCATTTTGAAAAGACGCTTGCCTCCTGTAAGCTTGAAATAGCCTACCTGAAGTATAACGGAAATACTTTCGAAAACATATACAAAGCCCAATATCACTATGAGCAGCGGCATTTTCATCATAACGCACATTGCTATAAGTATTCCGCCTAAGGCAAGTGAGCCTGTATCACCCATAAACACCTTGGCAGGATGAGCATTATAAACCAAAAATCCCAAGCATCCGCCCATTACACATCCCGCAAGGGTAAGCAAAAGCTGCATATTCTGCGCATCAGCTGCAGAGGAAGCATAAAATATTGTGGACATCAAAACCAAAATTGCCGCAAGTCCGCAGGAAACCACAAGGGTTACGGATGAAAGCAAACCGTCGAGACCGTCTGTAATATTTGTACTGTTTGTTGTGGCAATTACCGCTATCATTATAAGGGGGATATACCATATTCCAAGGTCAACTGTTATATCAGTAAACGGAATAAATATTACACTTGATACTGCAGGAGAAAGGTATGCGTATATTGCAAAGGCGCCTGAAACAACAAGCTGTGCGGCTATTTTCTGAATACCCTTAAGCCCAAGACTGCGTTTTTTTACTACCTTTATGTAGTCATCCACGAAGCCTATTGCCCCGCATGCAAGCATCATCAATACGGGAACAAGCATAAACTGGAAATCTCCGCCTAAAAAGGGAGCTGCCACAAGTGAAAGAGCTATGGGGATTATAAACATAAATCCGCCCATCATAGGTGTTCCCTCTTTACTTTTATGCTCCTGTGGTCCGTTTTCCTTTATATGCTGACCTATTTTAAGTCTTCTGAGATATGGGAGTAATATTTTACCGCATATAACCGTAAGAATAAACGTAATAACTATCGCAGCCGCAAACTTGTACATTTTTTAGTTTTCTCCGTTCAGTAAGTATTGAGTGATAACCTCCATGCCAACGCCCCTTGAGCCCTTTACAAGGACTATATCACCCTGGCACAAATGCAATTTGTCTAATATTTCCTTTGCCTCGGCATTTGTAGAGGCGGCATACAGCTTTTTGTACGGCATACTTTTTGCTGCACCCGTAACAATGTAATCCGCATATTTTCCTACACCGATTATTACGTCCGCAACTGCCGATGCATATTCGCCGACGTCTGTATGTGCCTTCTGTGTTTTATTACCAAGCTCAAGCATATCACCCAGAACTGCAATTCTTCTGAATGCAGGCATATCGTTCAAAACGTTAAGAGCAACCTTACATGCCTCGGGATTTGAATTATATACGTCGCTTATTACGGTTGCCCAGCTTTTTTCACTTGTGCTGATTTTCATTCTCATAGCATCAGGGATAAAATCACCTAAGCCCCTTGCTATGCTTTCTATATCAATACCCGCCGCAATACCTGCCGCTGCGGCTGCAAGGCTGTTACTTACGTTGTGTACGCCAAGGGTATTAAGTCTTACCCTTGCGCTTTGGTCCTTATAACACAGACGGTATTCAGTATAACATTTTTCGAAGCAATATTCTACGTCCCGGGCAGTTATATCTGCAATTTTTTTCTCGGAATCAACAGCATACGTAATCATGTTCCCCCTCTTGATATCTGCACTGTTCACACCTGAAAGGAATTCATCGTCCATATTAACTACAGCGAAGCTTTCATTATCCTTAAGGTTTGCAAATACCTTTGTTTTTTCTTTGAATATGTTTCCCCTTGTACCAAGGTTTTCTATGTGTGCTGAACCGATCATTGTTACAACGGCAATATCAAAGGGGCAAACAGAGCATATTTCATCCATCTGACCCGGCGCGCCGATTCCTATTTCAAATATGCCGTATTCATCCTCTGCATCCAATGAAAATACAGACATGGGCATACCTATTGTATTATTCAGATTTCCCAAGGATTTTTTCGTTTTATATTTCTGCTTAAAAACCTCAAAAAGCATATCCTTTGTAGTTGTTTTACCGCTGCTGCCTGTACAAACCACAACCCTTGAATTAAGCTTTGAAATGTAATAGCCTGCAAGCGCATTTAATGCCTTGCGCACGTTTTCTACGCATATAACGGGAATTGACGCATCTACTCTTTTTTCTGCAAGGGCTACGGTTGCCCCTTTATTGGCGGCGTCGTTTATATACTCGTGGCCATCTACGTTTTTACCCTCAAATGCCGCAAAAAGAGTATTCTCCCTCGCCTTTCTTGAATCTATGCAAACGCTTGATATAAAAATACTGCTTTCGTATTCGTACCCCTCGGGAAGAATCAATTCTCCCTTTACGCTGTTTATTATTTCCTCTATGTATAAACGCTCCATTTGTACATTTCCTTTCTGTACGTTAAGCACGTTGATTTCTTTTTTCTATGCTTTTTAATACCGTATTTCTGTCTGAAAAAGGGAATCGCAGGGAATTTATTATCTGATATTCCTCGTGGCCCTTACCTAGTATGAGCACGGCATCACCATCTTTTGCTATATTAACGGCGTACTCTATTGCGCGCCCTCTGTCTATTATAACCTTGTATTTATCACAACGTTCCTCTATGCCGCTTATTATTTCCGCGGCAATATTAAGCTCGTTTTCACCTCTTGGATTATCTGTGGTAATTATGCTTATATCGCTGTATTTTCCGCATATTCTGCCCATAGGCCTACGCTTTGACGTATCCCTTTCACCTCCGCAGGAAAACACTGTTATAAGCCTTCCCCCTGTAATTTTTCTTACATCTCTTAAAACATTACTCATAGAATCCTCTGTATGGGCATAGTCGATATAAACGTTATACGGGGTGCCTTTACTTACAAGCTCCATTCTTCCCTGCACCTGTGGAAGCTCTAAAAAGCTTGGTGGGGTAATCCCGGAAATAATAACCGCCGCTAAAGCACAAAGCGCATTATACCCTGAAAATTCCGCACCGGATGATGGCCTTACATTAAATTCTTTTTCTCGGAATTTGACGTGCAGTATGCCATGAGCCTGTAATTCGCCCTTGAAATCTGCCTCACTTTTAAGCGAAAGAGAGTAAATATTATCTCTTTTTCCTCTTAAATCTCTGTATATTTCATTACAGATTTTATCGTCCGTATTGACAATAAAATGCTCACACATTTTACTAAAGGATGCCTTTACCCTTGCGTATTCCTCTATTGTTTTGTGATAATCCAAATGCTCGGGAGTTATATTGGTAAGCACGCCCACCTTGAAATCAGCACCGTATATTCTATTCAGCGCCAAGGCGTGTGAGGATACCTCTGTAACAGCGTATTGAACGCCATTACAAGCCATTTCGTTTAATGCAGAATAAAACCTAACCGCACCCGGCGTGGTGTACCCTGTTTTTACGTTTTTACCGTTATCCCTTATTCCAAGTGTACCTATTCTGCCGCAGGAAACATTCATAATCCCAAATATTGCGCTTACGTGCTCTGCTACGGAGGTTTTACCGTTTGTACCCGTAACACCAAGCAGCTTAAGCCTTTCATCGGGAGCACCGTAAAACGAGTGCGCCATTAAGGCATAGGCTTTCCTTACGTCATCCACAATAACAGAGCATCCCGATATATTCGTGGGATATTCACTTACAATACACACGGCGCCATTTTTTACTGCATCCGTTATATACTCGGGATTTTGAGATGTGTGGGCATATATACTGCCGACTACACACTCCCTGGAATCATTTGTTAACGTTGTGATTTCAATGTCCGTACTGCCGTAAACGGCAATTACCTTAACCTTTGTAAGCACTCTGTTTAATAACATAGCGCCCTCCGGATAATTTATAATTCTGTCTGGAAAGTAACTGTTACTGTTGCGCCCTTATCCACCCAGCTTCCTGCAACAACAGATTGCTCTGCCGCAAAGCCTGCGCCTGAAACCTCAAGCTTAAGTCCGCTGTTTTTAAGAGCCTCGTTTGCCTCAAGGATATTCATACCGTAAACGTCCGGTACGCAAACCTGGCCTTCTCTATCGGGGTTTACGTCAGTAAGAGTAATAGTTACCTCTGTGCCCTTTGTTACCTTTGTACCGCTTGAAATGCTTTGAGAGAGAACGTAGGTGCCTACACCCTCTATATTAACCTCAAGACCCAATGCCTCAAGAGCAAGTACAGCATCCTCTGCATCCATCTTTGTAACCTTAGGTACCTTTACAGAGCTTTTGATTTCCTTGGTAGGCTCCAAGCCCCAATATGCAAATACATCCTCCAAAAAGTCGCCTACGTAGGGCGCTGCAACGGCGCTGCCTGTATAGCCGTTTACATGGGGCTCATCCACTATAAAAAGAACCGTAATCCGTGGATTTTCATAAGGTCCGTATGCTATAAAGGATGAGGTGTAATATTCGGAAAGAGTTCCTGCATCGGTATATTTAGAAGCTGTACCTGATTTTCCGCCTATTGAGAAGCCCTCTACTGTTGCGTTTTTACCGCCGCCTCTGTCTACAACTGTCTTAAGGTAATCCCTCATTTTTTTGCTTGTTTTTTCGGATATTACCTGCCTTGTTAAAACAGGCTCGCTTTCAAGCACAACCTCTGTGGAGGCCTTATCGTTATCATCGTAGGTGGTTTGTGTTATAGATTTAAGCAGGTAGGGCTTGTAAAGCTTTCCGCCGTTTACAAGAGCACTGAATGCAGATGCAAGCTGTATAGGTGTTACGGACAAAGCCTGTCCGAAGCTCATTCTGGCAACGTCAACGGTTTTGGCAGAGTCCTCGTTAAGAAGAATACCCTTTTCCTCGCCGGAAACGTCTATACCTGTTTTATCCCCAAAGCCGAAATCCCTTATCCACTTGAAAAGATTTTCCTTACCCATTTTTAAGCCTATATCCATAAGGGCAGGGTTACATGAGTTACACAGCGCATCGGCAACAGATTGATGTCCGTGGCCCCAGGTTCTAAAGCAATTTATCCTTTGACCGTCTATTATTCTGTATCCGGGACAATAAAAGGATGCGTTTTCACTTAAGGTACCCTCCTCCAGGGCAGACGCTACAACTATGGGCTTAAACGTAGAACCGGGGTCGTAGTTCATTTTACATATATTGTTTCTTACAAGCTTCTGAAGCTCTGTTATGGTAAGATCTCGGGGAGGATCGTTACAATCGAAATCAGGCTTGTTTACCATAGCCAGAATAGCCCCTGTATTAGGGTCCATAGCAACGGCATATACGCCCTTTGCCTGGAATTTAGTCATAGCATCTGTTGCGGCAGATTCAAGATAATATTGGATAGTAGCGTCTATGGTTAAAACAACGTTGCTTCCGTCCGTAGCAGGTACGTATATTTCATCACCAAAGGCTATTTCCTTACCGCTGTTGTCCGTTTCACGCATTATGCTTCCGGGAAGGCCTATAAGCTGCTCGTTATAATACTGTTCAATTCCCTCCTGCCCTGCGTGGCCGTCAACGTCGGCATACATCATTGTAAAGCCTAATACCTGCGATGCAAGATTTCCGTTTGGATATACTCTTGCAGGTTCCTCTATTAAATCAATACCCTTAAGCATAAGGGCCTTTACGGCATTGCTTTCTTCCCTTGTAAGAAGGCGCTTTACCCAAACCATTGCTTTTGATGTGTTTGATATTTTTTCAAGTATAACGCTTTCCTCTATATCAAGTATGGGAGCCAGAGCCTTTGCAACTGCCTCGGGATCATCTATATCATTCGGGGTTGCCTGCAGAGAATCCCTGCTTATTGATTGAGCAAGGACAACGCCGTTAGTATCTGTTATAGTGCCTCTTTTGGGATAAATATTGATTTCTCTGAGCCACTGATCTATTGCAAGATCCCTAAGGTCGTCTGCCCATACGAGCTGTATGTAGCCAAGGCGCAGAGTGAGGGCTCCAAAGCATATACAAAAAATGAGAAGAAGGGCTATTGCTCTTTCTTTTATTCTTTTATTATTGTAATTCTTCACAGAATATCCGTCCTTTTAATCCTCAATAATGCTATTTTTGCACCCGAAAAGTATTCTTTATCGAGTGCAAAGCCAACATCATAAAAACAAATTTCGGGTGTACTTAATCTATATTCACTTAAGTGCACCCTAATGCAAAATTATTTATATTATTCTATTATAACTATCTGACCTTCAGTAGGAGCGTGCATACCCAACGCCTGGGCCTTTGCTTCAAGAATGCCTATATCTACCGATGAAAGATATTCTGAATAAACGGCCTCTCTTGCGTTTATCTGGCTCTTAATTTCGTTTTCAAGCTCCATTATCTTCATTTGGTTTGAATTTATAACGGCAGACTGTGAAAGAACCATGAATGCAAATACCGCAACGATAAACATACCCACTATTGTAAGAACTGAAGAAAAGAGGTATGTATGCTTTTGTTCCTCGGCCGCTGTAAATATTCCGCGCTTTTTCTGGGATTCCCGGGAAACTCTTTCGAGAGGAGCCTTTTGGATTTTACGCTTGGGCTGAACGGAAGGCTCCGCAGCAGCTCTTCTTACAACGTTGCCTGCCACAACCTCCTCGTAACGCTGGTTTTCATCTATTTCAGCCATTGAATAGGTGTTGATTCTTCTTGCGTTCATTGGTGTTCCTCTCTTGTTTTCCATCTTTATCTGTATAACTGATTTTATACCTTTTCACATACCCTCAGCTGTGCGCTGTGAGCTCTCGGATTTTCCTCCAGCTCCCTTTGTGAGGGCAACATGGGCTTTTTTGTGATTATTTTTGCTTCTCTTTCCTTGTCGCAGGTGCATATAGGAGATTCAGGAGGGCAAATGCAATCACATTCAAGATACCTCATTACTCTTTTTACTGCCGCCGCCTCCAGGGAATGGAATGTTATTATCGAAAGTCTTCCGCCCTTTTTCAGAAGGCTGAACACGTCGTATATTGCTTTTTCCAGAGGTGCGATTTCATCATTTACCGCTATTCGCAGCGCCTGATAGGTTCTCTTTGCTGTATGACCCTCGGCGTATCTTACCTTTACAGGAACTGCTTTATCTATTACAGCGTTAAGCTCGAAGGTTGTTTTTATAGGCCTTGACCTTACTATTGCATCGGCAATTCTGAATGCAAATTTTTCTTCGCCGTATTCCTGAAGTATTGTTTTAAGCTCTTCTCTGGAAAAGCCGTTAACAATGTCATACGCTGAAAGAAGCTGCGAGGGGTCCATTCTCATATCAAGAGGACTGTCGTGCATATAAGAGAAGCCTCTTTCGGGAGTATCTATCTGATGAGATGAAACGCCCAGATCCATCACTATTGCATCCAACCCGTCTGTTACGTAGGGTCTTAAAAGAGCTTTAATATCTGCGTAGTTGCCTTTAACAGGAGTGAACATGCTTGCGTAGGGCTCAACGGAGAATTTGGCTTTACAATGTTCTATGGCGTTTATATCTCTGTCTATTCCGTAAAGGCGGCCGTTAGGGCCTATCCTATCCATAATAAGCTTTGAATGACCGCCGCCGCCGAGAGTACAATCCGCAACTGTCATTCCGGGCTTAAGGGCCATACTGTCCACGGTTTCATAAAGCATTACGGGGATGTGTGAAAAATCTCTCATACGCCTTTACCCTTCTCAAACGCCTCTGGAGGACAATTCCTTAAGAACGCTTTCAAAATCCTCATCTGTAGGTGTTGTTGCCTCAAAAACCTCTTTGGACCAAACCTCAAGCCTGTCGATAGAGCCTAAAATAACAATATCCTTGTTTATCTTTGCAAAATCCATCAGGTACTGCTGAAGGAGAACTCTGCCCTGCTTATCCACTTCCCACTCGTAGGAATCACCGATAATGATTCTTTTGTAGGCACGGGTTGCAGGATCTGTTTCGGGCATTGATGCGATTTTTTGCGCCAGATTCATCATTGTCTGATAAGGCAAAATAAAAAGATTGGAATCGTATCCCTTGGTGATATACACCTTACTGCCAAGCTCCAAGCGGTGGGCAGACGGGATGATAAGCCTGTTTTTGGCGTCTATTGAATGGTACGATCTTCCGCTAAACATTGGCTTATGTAGACTCCTCTCCTATTTTTGAAACCATTATACACCACTTTACTCCACTTGTCAAGTATTTTTCGCATTTTTTTAGAAATTTACTCCACTTTTTCGCAAAAACGCACCACTTTCACCCTCTTTTTATACCGGAACAGATACACGAAATCTCACCGGAATTTTGTGTATGGACGCAGAATTCCAGTGAGTAAAATTGATATTTTATGCGTTAGAATAAGAAAAAAGCAAAATTCCATTTGACAACAGAGGCCCTCTTTGTTATAATCTTTAAGCGTGAATAGTAAGCGTGTTTCTGTAGCTCAGCAGGATAGAGCGTTCGCCTCCTAAGCGAAAGGCCCCCGGTTCGAATCCGGGCAGGAACGCCAAAAAACCCCGTTTTCAAAAGAAAACGGGATTTTTATTTTTACTTATTGTGTTAATTCTTATTATTTTTTAGTAATGATATTTTTTCCTTTTTACAGCCATAAATACTGCAGAAAGTATAACCGCCATTACCTCGGCAACAACAATGGAGAGCCATACACCGTTTATACCCCACAGCAGAGGCAGAAGCATTACAGCGGCTATCTGAAATACAAGAGTCCTTAAAAAGGATATTATAGCAGAGGTTACACCGTCGTTAAGGGCGGTAAAAAATCCTGAACCAAATATGGCATAGCCCATAAACAAAAATGAAAGAGCATATATTCGAAAGCCCGATACGGTAAGCTCCATAAGCACGTTATCATAGCTTACAAACAGCTTTGCCAAGGGATATGCAAGCAGTTCCCCTGCCGCAAGCATACACACACCGAACAAGCCTATCACTATTATACTCTTTTTCAGGATGTTTCTGAGCTCTGTATAGTTTTCAGCACCGTCGTTATACCCAAATATTGGCGCCGTACCAACAGAGTAACCTATAAATGCACTGGCAAAAATAAAGCCCACGTACATCATAACGCCGTATGCCGCTACTCCGTTTTCCCCTGCATATTTCAAAAGCTGAATATTATAAAGCATACTTACAATACTCATGGCAATATTACTCATAAATTCAGAGGAGCCGTTTGTGCAAGCCTTAATGAGAGCCTTCAAATTAAGCTTGAATTTTCCCAATCTCAAAATACTGCCGTTTTTCCGTCCAAAATAACATATTGGAAAAATACCGGAAACAAGCTGGCTTGTTGCCGTAGCAATAGCCGCACCCACCAATTTATACTCCTGCGGTAACAAAATAACAAGCACGGCATCCAAAACCATATTAGTAACTCCTGCGCATACGGAGGATAAAAGCCCAAGCTGAGGCTTTTCAGACGTAACAAAAAATGAATTAAACAGGAATTGAAGTATATTGAACGGTAAGGCAATAAGTATAATCCGCCCGTATAATACGGCATTATCGAGAAGCTCGCCCTCTGCGCCCAAAAGCCTTGCAACAGGTCTAATATAAATAAAGCCTATTATAGAAAGAACTACGCCGATAGCCGCAGAGGTATATACAAAAAGTGAAAAATACTCGTTAGCCTTTTCCCTTTTGCCCTCACCCATAGTTTTAGCAACAACAGCCGAGCCGCCTGTGCCGAACATAAAGCCTACGGTAGACATTATCATCAAAAAGGGCATTATGATATTTACCGCTGCAAAGGATGTTTTACCTGCGAAATTCGATATAAAAAAGCCGTCTACAACGCCGTATATTGATATAAATATCATTGTACCGATAGACGGCAAAACAAAGCGCAGCAAGCGGCTGAATGTGAAATGATCTGATAATTGAATTTTATTGTGCACGATTTTCTCCGTTATCTGAAACTACACGCAGATTATACAGTATTTTATTTGAAAATCAAGCACGGTACGGTAAACAAATTGATTTACCCCATAATATATGCTATACTTTCAGCAAACCACTTACAGGATATTTAATATGAAGACATATTCAACTATATTTTTCGACCTTGACGGTACCCTTACAGAATCTGCAGAAGGCATAATAAACTGCGTTATTTACGCCTTAAAGGCCCTTGAGCAGCCTATCCCCCACAGTGATATACTGTTTAAGTTTATAGGACCGCCTCTTATAGATTCATTTATGAATTACTGTTCAATGGACAAGAACCTTGCAGAGAAGGCTGTTATAAAATACAGAGAGCGCTTTTCCACCGTAGGGCTTTTTGAAAACAGGCTTTACGACGGTATTTCGGAGCTTCTTTCCCTGCTTTCAGAAAGGGGATACACCCTTGTTCTTGCAACAGCAAAGCCCGAGGATTACGCAACAAGAATTATAGAGCATTTTGACATAATAAAACACTTCACCTATATTGCCGGTGCACAAATGAACGAATCCCGTACCCATAAAAACGAGGTTATAGCCTATGCCCTATCCTTGATTAAAGAAAAAGATAAAAGCCGAATAATTATGGTGGGGGACAGAGATAACGATATTCTCGGGGCCAAGGATAACGGCCTTGATTCATTAGGCGTACTCTACGGATACGGCTCAAGGGACGAGCTTTCATCATCAGGAGCAACGTATATTATACCCTCCGTATCTGCACTTAAGGAATTCTTTATCAAGGAATAGGCTATCTTATTCTATACCTATTTTCTTCATAAACCCGGGTGTGCTCATACTGCCGTCTCTGTTGTACCTGCCCATTAAATACAGGCTTTGAGGATCCCTTGTTACAGTACTAACCCTTTCCGTACAGGAAAACGTCATAAGATAGCCCATATCCTTAAGTATTCTTTCACTTTCCTCACTGTATGCCCCAAACGGATAAACGTATACAGGCGGTGATATTATTCCGTTGCGATAGAAAACATTACTGTTTTTTATAACATCATCTGTAAAACGGGTTTTATACTCGTCAGTGCTCTCCCCGGGGCGCCTTAAGCAGCCCTTGGCAGGAGATTGACTATGCATATCAAAGGAATGATTTAATATTTCAACATTGTTTTTATACGTCATTTCTCTTATCCTTTCCCACGTGAGATGTCCGTAATTATTGTTTTCCTCGTTATTCTGGCTGAACCTCTCTGAATGTACCCCTATAACTCCAATACAGGCATATATACCGTATTTTTCAAGCAACGGCGAAAGATATGTGTAGTTGTTATAATACCCATCGTCAAACGAAAGTATTACGGGATTTGACGGCAGAGGCACTCCGTCATACACGTATTTTATAAGTCTTGAGGGAGGAATGGGGGTGTACCCCTTATCCAGAATATATTTAATATCCTCCTCCAACTGATAAGGTGTTACGGTATATTTATCACCGGAGGTGGGGTACTTCAAAATACTGTGGTACATTATTATAGGTACCTTTATACCCTCACTGTTAAGATTAGCAGCTATATCCTTATTTAGCCCCCGTGGTACAGCATACTGAATTGTCGTCAGTAATACAAATACCGCCGATAAGGCAACCTCAAGTATTTTATACATAAATTTATTTTTCATCACCAAAGCATATCCCTCAACATATATACATTATCTTATGCCTTAAAGACAAATAAAATAACAAAAGGGCCACAGAAAACTCTGTAGCCCTTTTTATGCTTTGTGTTACGCTAAATGAATTAAGCCTTGCCGTTGCAGCCAAGAACGTCAACGATTTTGTGACGAACCATTTCCTTAAGAGCTTCACGACCTGCTTTAAGATACTGTCTGGGATCGAAATGATCAGGATGTGCCATAAGATACTCACGAACTGCTGCTGTTGTAGCAAGACGGATATCAGAGTCGATATTAATCTTACATACTGCAGACTTTGCAGCCTGACGGAGCATTGTCTCGGGAATACCGATAGCATCGGGAAGTGCGCCGCCATGAGAGTTGATAGACTTAACAAACTCCTGGGGAACGGAGGATGCACCGTGGAGAACAATGGGGAATCCGGGGATCTTTGCTACGATTTCATCAAGAATATCGAAGCGAAGCTGGGGTTTCTGGCCGGGCTTGAACTTATAAGCGCCGTGG
>SVGI01000036.1 GCA_015056385.1 Clostridiales bacterium | reverse complement strand
CGGCTTCGGCGGTCTCGACCACGTTATCGCTTCCGGCGAGGATGTAAACATCATGGTATTCGATACAGAGGTTTACTCCAACACAGGCGGTCAGGCATCTAAGGCCAGCCAGGTAGGTCAGGTTGCTCAGTTCGCAGCTGCAGGTAAAGCAATCGGCAAGAAGGATCTTGCACAGATCGCAATGTCTTACGGCTACGTTTACGTTGCACAGATTGCTATGGGCGCAGATATGAACCAGACAATGAAGGCTCTTACAGAGGCTGAGGCATACAACGGACCTTCAATCGTTATTGCTTATGCACCTTGCGAGATGCACGGTGTTAAGGGCGGTATGGGTAACTGCCAGAGCGAAATGAAGCGTGCAGTTGCTGCAGGCTATTGGCAGATGTTCCGTTACAATCCTGCTCTTAAGGCAGAGGGCAAGGTTCCCTTTATACTTGATAGCAAGGCTCCCACAGCTGACTATATTGAGTTCATAAAGAGTGAAACTCGTTACAGCCGTCTTGCACAGCAGTTCCCCGAGCGCGCTAATGAGCTCTTCGATAAGGCAGCAAAGCAGGCAGTTGATAAGTACGACAGACTTGTTAAGCTTTCAAAGCTCTATGAGTAATACGCTGTACGGCAATTAAAGAAAAATCAAAGAGGTGCATTTATGCACCTCTTTTTTTACTATATTATTAAATAAGCTCCTAAAGCTCGGTTATCCACATTTTTGTCAAAGGTTAAATAGCCTTGTCTAATGGCTTCTTCCAAAACTGCGCCACGCATAGTAAATATATTTGCGCAAGCGTGGTCAATCTGAAATTTATCTTCTTTCAAAAAGTCGGGAATCTCTTTATAAATCTGCTCACGGCAAAATAGATAATGTTTTGTTGCCACGTCACATGCTTTATAACGGAGTGTCTCGAAATGTTCTCCTATGTCCTTTGGCATTTTTTTGAATTTCTCTCTACGCATGACAAGAATTGTTGGAATGTATCCGTTACCTGTTTTTGTTATGCATCCGAATTTTTCAAGGCGTTTCAAGGTCTCCTCATCAACTTCATCACATTTACCGTTAGCAGCTGCTATAAGACCACAACCATCTGAATAGTTCAATGTTAACGTATGTGTTTCATTAAATTGCTTAAAAAGATATTGCCGATAGTGTATTTCGGACAAATTTTTTTCGCTCGGATTTGAAACGCAACCGACAAGACTAACGAAATTTGGTGTATAAGTATTCTGTTTTTCGAGGCCAAGCAGATCCCATTCTCCACCATTAGGACGAAGCGTGTGCCCCCAAGATCCTATATTGTTATCTTCCTCTGTATTTTTGTTGAATTGACGGAGTGTGTACATACTAATAGTGTCCGTTTCAGCCATAAGTAATGCCCATTTCATATCTTCAAACGGCTGATATCCCTCATGCCACTGTGGGCAATTCTCTTTTTTCCATTCGTTTTCGTATTCAACAACATCAATTATTGCTTTTGTAAGTTCGGGGACAATACTATGTAAATATGCGTGGATTTTTTCTTGTGCATCTGCGCTGACAATGAAGAAATTAGTTTCGTATTTATTCTTGTTTTTTCTTACTAATGTAGCATCGACAAGTCCACGAAGTTCTTCTTCCATATACGGAAGTGCAACGCCAACCTCTATTGCTAATTCTTCTGCCGTAGAGGGGGTTCTGTAAGCCGCAAGCAAAATATTTTTACAAAGTGAACGCGAAATAAAATTCCACGGTTCATTAGATGAACCAAAAAGTCCGTTACTGATAAAATCGATATCCTCCGGTTTATAACTTAATTTTCCGAATTCTCTTGCCATATCCATACCTTCTTTCAATATGATTCTTGCGCGATGAAGCCTTTGCTGTACCGCATTTATCGAAAGCGATAGCGATGATGCAATGTCACGAACACTCTTGTTTTCTATGTAATAGGCAACAACGATATTGCGGTAATCGCTTTTAATGAACGCCAATTCTCGTCGGAGCAAAGCCATCTGCTCTGTATGTATCGTTTCATCAAGGATGTTTTCGCTTTCATCCTCAACCTCATAATCGCCGATATCTGAATCGGTTACTGACTCGTTTCGTCTATGCCTTTCTTTTGCCCACACAGAATAACGGTTACGCGCGATCTGCCATATCCACGCTGAAAAACTCGTTGGAATAGTACCTTTATTCAAAGCCGTGATTATTTGAAGCGAAATATCTTGTGTTAGATCTTCGGCCTCAACAATAGTTCCCGTCTTCTTCAGACAGAAATAAAACAGCTTTTCCATATAGTTTTCTGTAAATTCATTGATAAGCTGATCACGTATTAGGTTCGTTTTTTGCATTTTACGCCTCCTTTCACCCATATAGTGTGATATTTATTGATTTACTGACAAGATTATTGAAAATATTATGACATAAATTTGTGAAATACTTTATGTATAAAATTTGAGGTAACAAATTCAGTACTTACAAAGAAAGGAAGACAGAGACTGTAAAAACATTCTCTGTCTTTTCCTGTCTGTAAGTAACGAACTCCTGTAGATATCTTTTAGAATATACTGTAGGATGTACTCCTTTTTATTCACTTGTGATTACTTAAGAATAATCTCACCGAAGAATTCAGGGCGGTGGAAGCTGGGCTCAAAGTATTCAATAGGGAATACGCATCCCCAATGGGGCTGTGCCGTTTCATCTCCGCATTTATAGGCATTGAATGATGCCTTGTGAGGGAGTTCAATCTTTCTTGAATAAAGCTCCTCAATTACGGAGTATTTTACTTCAAATGAAACGCTCCACCTGTCTGCGTACTGCTTTGCAACAATGTTGAAATCGCGCCTGTCTATATTAACTCTGTTGCCGGGTGCGCCGATGCCTATAAGTGAGGTGCCGTTTGCGTTGAATTCAAAGTTCATATAGCTGTTATCATCCTCAAAGGGCTTTATAAAGAATTCAAGGCAGCTATCACAGCAAACAGGGTCGTTTTTCTTAAAATATACAGCCTTGGGCTTTGCCTCGTGAGAGGTAAGCGTAACCTTAAGGCTTTCACCTGTGGCTTCTACCTCTGCGTAGGATTCAGGGGTATATTCATTTCCCCAGGGGTAGCATGAAATATCGTATCTTTTCATTTGTATATATCCTTTCTGACGTTATCAGATTATTTCGGGCTTACGTATGTAATCCATACCGCTTATGCCTGTACCGTATTGGGCGCAGATATTATAAATATCAGTTGCGGCTATATCTGTATTAAGCATTATGCAATCCTTCAAAATATCCTTAAAATCGGGAAGATTTGTAATGATTGCGGCAGATGCTCTTTTTTTCATTTCCTTAAGCAACGGGCTTGCATCTCTCTTCATACCAAGTATCCTTAGATAGGGAATAGGATTTGTTCGTGCCTCGTCAATAATGTCCTTGGTTATCCCCAAAAGATATGAAAACAGTATGCGCCTTATCCTTGCCTGAGGGTATCTTTTTGATGATGCTTCTGCCGTAATTTCATCAATAGTAGCCTTTGATAAAATGGCAGGAAGTATCCTGTTTTGTAGCCCCTCTGTTACGTCTGTAATCTGACTCAAGCCATTTTCACCGCCCTCAATAGCCTTGAATTTTATAAATGGTAAAAGACTTTCGGAAGATACAAATGGGTGTGAAGCAAATATATCATATACCTCATAGGGTATACCTGACTTAATAAATTCCGTATTCCCTTCAATGTATGCCCTTCTTATAGCACTTGCGCTGGAGTTAAGGCTGCTTGAGGGGGTGTCATCGTTGTAATCCTGCCCAAGCCTTTTAACAGAACCTATTTTTAATGAGCCCGAGGAGAATTTCTCGCAGGCGGATGCGTATTCACAGGCAAGAATTGTGTTTGGCTCTGCAAGCATATTGCGTTCATTCTCTGTAAGGTTAAGGTATTCACCTAAGGCGGATTGCCTTGCTCTTGCAAATGAAAGCCCTTCATTCAGATAATCCTTAAGGATGCTTTTGTATTCCTCATTTTCATCGGCACAGCATTTACCGATCTCGCTTATAAAATCTGTATCAGCCTTTGCGCCGAAAAATAACGTGTCGCAAACCCCTGTCGCAAGGGCTGTACGTACTCCACCCTCTGCAAAAATCTGTGCGGTTGACGTGGCAAATAGGGTTGGAAGCTCAATTACAAGGTCTGCACCGCATAAAAGCGCCGCCTTTGCCCTTGTCCATTTATCAGTAACGGCAGGCCCGCCCCTTTGCACAAATGAGCCGGACATAATACATATTATATAATCCGCCCCTGTTTGCTTTCGCGCGGCATCAAGGCAGTATTTATGCCCGTTTGTAAATGGGTTAAATTCGGCTATTACAGCGGTAACCTTCATAAATTATGCGTCCTTATAATATTTAAGGGTATTATATCATAGGTGTATGCTCTTTTCCAGCGTTTAAGGCGGTATAAAATATAATTCTCTTGAAGGGGCGTGTATTTGGTGTTATAATTTAAGGAAGAGAGGTATTATTAATGAAGGCATACGAAAGACTGATAAAATATACAAAGCACGAAACTGCATCCGATTCATCGGTAAATGCATCTCCTACCACCCCCGAGCAGCTTTTGTTTGCAAAGGCTCTTGAAAAGGAGCTTTTGAGTTTGGGTGTAACACAGGTTAAGTTAGATGAAAACGGCTACGTTACCGCCTCCATACCTGCAAGCAAGGGCTATGAGGATTGCACACCTATAGGCTTTATTGCCCATATGGACGTTTCTGCCGAGGTTTCCTGCAATGACGTTAAAACAAGAATTGTAAGTAATTATAACGGTGAAGATATTTTGCTTGAGGGAAGCCGAGAATATATTTCCCCCAAGGAATATGCCGAGCTTAAAAATTATATAGGTAAATCTATACTTGTTACAGACGGTACCACGCTTTTGGGTGCAGATGATAAGGCAGGTATTGCTGAAATAATGTCTGCAATAGAATATATGATAAATAGTGATATGCCTCACGGACCTGTAAAAATTGCATTTACACCTGATGAGGAAATAGGCTCAGGCGCCGCGCTTCTTAATATAGAGGAATTCGGTGCAAAATATGCCTACACTCTTGACGGTGCAGGCTTCGGTGAAATATCATGGGAAAACTTCAATGCAACGAGTGCCTCTATCGGTATTCAGGGCTTTAATATACATCCCGGCTCTGCAAAGGGTAAAATGATAAATGCATCACTTATTGCTGCAGAAATAATAAATATGCTTCCCGAAAATGCCCGCCCCGACACCACAGAGGGAAGAGAAGGCTTTTTTCATCTTATAAATATGAGGGGCGACGTTGAAGGCGCTACCCTAAACTATATTATACGCGACCACGACAGTACAAAGCTTGAGGAAAAGCACGAGGCTCTGCGTAAAATCGTAGCAGATGTAAGCAAAAAATATCCCGGCGCCTGTATAGCTCTGAATTTCAGTGAAAGCTACAGAAATATGGGAGAAATAATCAAAAAGGATATGTACCCTGTTGAGGTAGCAAGAAGGGCTATAACAAATCTTGGAGGCGTTGCCCGTGATTATCCTACACGCGGCGGCACAGACGGCGCAAGACTGTCATTCAGAGGCTTGCCCTGCCCAAACCTTGGTACGGGAAGCCACAATCACCATTCCGTATATGAATACGCCTGTGTAGAGGAAATGGATAAATGTACGCAAATGGTTATTGAAATAATCAAAATATACAGTGAAAAGGGCTGATTTTATGGTTCACGGAAAAAAGGTAAGAATAGCTATTGTAGGTGTTGGATGCAGAGGCTTTTTCAGCGCGCAGCTTCTTTCTCAAATGGAGGACGTTGAAATTCTTGCGATATGCGATGTTAAATATGAGCGTATGTCCCCTCTCGCAGATGAGCTGTATAATAAAACAGGTATCCGTCCAAGTATGTATAATGATTATAAGGATATTATTATACGTAATGATATTGATATGGTGTATATATATACCTCATGGCAAGCCCACGTTAAAATTGCCGTGGATGCAATGAATCACGGTAAGGATGTTGCTATGGAAATCGGCGGCGCGTCTTCTGTGGAGGAGTGCTGGCAGCTTGTTAAAGCCCAGGAGAAAACAGGAAGATTTTTTATGTTCCTTGAAAACTGCTGTTATGATAGAAAAGAGCTTGCCCTCCTTAATATGATAAGGCAGGGTATATTCGGTGAGATTGTTCATTGTCAGTGCGGCTACGAGCACGACCTTAGGGATGAGGTGTGCAACGGTGGAGAATTCGGCTCGGGGCATTACCGTTTGGACCACTACCTTTCGCGTAACTGCGACCTTTATCCCACTCACGGATTGGGTCCTGTTGCAATGATGCTTAATATTAATAGGGGTAACAGAATGGTAAGCCTTGTTTCTATGTCCGGCAAGGCTCGTGGATGTGAAAAATGGGTAAAGGAAAATCTTCCCGCAGACCATAGATTACAGGGCGTCAAATTCACACAGGGCGATGTGGTGAATACACTGGTAAGGTGCTATAACGGCGAAACCATACTTTTAACTCACGATACCACTCTTCCCAGACCCTATTCCCGCGCATTAAGAGTACAGGGTACAAAGGGTATATATATGGAGGATGGTAACAATATATATATTGAAAATATATCCCCGCTTCACGAGTGGCAGAATTTCCATGAATATATGGAAAGGTATGACCATCCTATATGGAAGGACTATCTCTCACTTGGTGTAAAGGAGGGGCACGGAGGAATAGATTATCTTGTACAGCGTGCCTGCATTGATGCGTGGAAGAATGGTGATAGGCCTCCTATTGACGTGTATGACGCGGCATCGTGGATGGTTATAACAGCGCTTTCAGAGGAATCCATAGCCAAGGGCTCTGTTCCTGTTGAAATACCGGATTTCACAGGCGGAAAATGGCAGGAGCGTAAAAATATCAAGGAGGAAAATATGGCAAAATATAATTATATACCCGTTTGGGAGTGTAGCGCGTGCGGTAATATAAATACAGGTATATATTGCCCAAAATGCGGAAAGAAAAACGAGGGCACGTATGCAGGTGATACGTGGATATGCAGCTGCGGCAAGGCAAACAACGGCAATTTCTGTGTTATATGCGGCGAAAGCAAAAATAACGTTGGCAAAAACGACGAATGGCTTTGCTCCTGCGGCAGAAAAAACACCACAAGATTTTGTATAAAATGCGGAAGCAAAAGGCCGCAGAGCACACAGGAGAAGGATGTAAACGCCTGTTCTACGGAATGGGTATGCGAATGCGGTGAAACAAACACAGACGAAAGGGATGCCTGCCTTTTCTGCGACAGCGTAAAGGACGAAGCGGCAATCCAAACCCCTGTATATGAGCAAAGTGAAGGGAATAACGAGGAAGCCCCCTCATGTGTAAGTGAAAACGCAGAGCCTATGGAGCCCGTACCTGCAGATGAAATTGTAAACGTAGAGGACCCTGCGGTTACGGAGTCATCTGATGCTCCCTTTGCCGAGGTAGAGGATGAATGGACTTGCGAATGCGGTGAAATAAACGCAGAGGATGTATGTGAATCCTGCGGAGCTCAAAGGGGAGAGGAAGACATATTCAAATCTCCTGTATATGAGGAGGTAATTTATATGGACAACGATGCCCCCTTATGTGTAAGTGAAAATGCAGAGCCTATGGAGCCTGTGTCTGCAGAAGAAATAGTGAATGTATCATCTCCCGACTGCATTGTAGGAGGCGAGAATGAAGCAGAGCCTGAATTTATCAGAGATGAAAATATAGAAAGCTGGGTATGCTCCTGCGGTACGAGAAACACCACAAGATTCTGTATAGATTGCGGTCGCGGTAAAACAGAGCCTCAAATTAAAGAGTATAAATATTGTAAGGCCTGCGGAAGCAAATTGAAAAGAGCGGCAAAATTCTGTAATCAGTGCGGTGAGAAGCAGTAAACAATAAAAAACAGCCTTGGCGGTACTGCAATAAGTATAAGAGCTTGAATAATTATAAAAAGTGGAGCATTTTGTTATGCTCCACTTTTATATTGTTTGAGCTGAAATTTTTAATCTATGTTATTACGTTATATAAACAAATCCTTATGCTTGTTAAAAAAATCAAAATATATTTTGGGATTTTCCAACTCCCACCATTTTTTAATATTTACAGGCACATCGTCTAAATCGAAAATTTTAGCACCATCTATTGCCAACATAAACGGAGAGTGCGTTGCTATTATAAACTGACACCCACAATATCTTGCCATATCCTTAATCATATCAGCAAGCTCAATTTGAAGTCTCGGAGACAAGCTGTTTTCTGGTTCATCAAGTAAAAATAACGTATCATCTTTTAGCTTCTCATAGAAAAACTTTAATGCGGTTTCCCCATTGCTATTAAGCCTAACCTCTTTTCCATTCTCCTTGAATACGTATTGCCTACCGCTTGTTTTTCTGGCAATAATTTGGTCCCGCAAATCCTCATAATCCTGCATACCGCGCATTTTAACGGTTTTCTTGTAAACCAATTCCTTGTAGTGCTCACGGGTTGCCATAACGTTATCTGCAATATCTTTATTGTTTACCCTTACATTAAGCATATAATCGAAGACGTCATCGCTTGTTATAATCCTGCTTCCGTCAGGCACCTCTAAAAGGTCGCCCTCGTCATCGAAGCCCATTCTATAATCACACTTTTCCGTGAAGGAATCAAAAATATTGCTGCTATTAAATGGCGAAACACGCTTTAAGGACAGTTTATTCGTTATTAAATTCAACAACGTACTTTTTCCCGAGCCATTACCACCGTATAAAATGGTAACCTCCTTAAAATCCAAGCTATGTAATTGCTTTTGCAAAAACAAATTACAAGGGTAAGAATTGTCTGTATAACCTAATTCACTCATACGATACTGTTCTTCAAGCAATCCATCTTCCGTTTCATGAGACGGTAACTTAAATTGTTCTAAATAAACCATATTATACAATTCCTTTTTACACAATATAACAGTAACTGCAAACCACAATTTTGAGCTTAAATTAAAATAGCGCAATAATAAGTATTTATGAGAAATGTTTATACTTTCAAGACTGATTTTTATATGCGCACTATTTAATGCACGAGCCGCACTTTACGTAGCCTTGAGAAATAAGTACGCTTATATCTCCTGTATAAGTTTCCTTATTTTTCTCTGAAATAGTTTTTACCTGGTTGCAGGAAACAAGGTGAATTCTCTTGGATGAAGTATTGAGAACGTATGAGGTGTTACCGTTACCGTTATCAGGTGAGAGAGAGCTTTCTCCTGTGGCATAGTTTATATCAACACCGGGCTGAACGTTGTAGCAATATACGTTAAAGCAAATGCCCTCACCCTCATCCTCAATGGAATATGCCTCTATTTGAAGTCCGCTGCATAAAAGGTTGTTGCCGCTGTATATGGGTGTTACTCTGTATGCAACGTGGTTATTTGTTTCCTTTATGTAGTCTGCAACCATATTTTCAAAGGGAAGCATACCCTCAATATTCAAATACTGCGTTCCCGTTACAAGGTTCATCTTATTTGCGTTTTCTGCGCAAAGCTGCCAGCCTATCATATGGCATCTGTTGTAGAGATATTTGTTTGGCACGTGGTCGTATTTGGCCTGTACCCATCCGGAGGGTGTAACACTGCTTATACTGCCTCTGTCTTCATCATCTGCAGGCATTATTTCCTTGCCGCATATTGCAAAGGCAACCGAGCATCTTCCGAATATATCCAGAGGACTGTATTTCTCACAGGCGCCCATATTAAGCTCCTCCTGTGAAAAATATGGAATATTGTTGTTGATTACAACAAAGGCATCCTCTGAAAATTCAGGAATTTTACTTAAATCTGCCTTTGCAGAATCTTTATCGTCGGATATAGCGGGTGTAGTATCAGGCGTTACAGAGGGCGTTGCCGATATGCTTGGGGACGGTGCTGGAGATGTATCAAGAATATTTTTTGTGTAGGGTGATGATAAAACACCTGCAATAAACGCTATTACTGCCAGGAATATTATTACCCACGTAGCAAGCCCCTTCTTCTTAAGCCCCTTGCGGATACGCCTTAAGGGCATAAAAAGAATACCTGAAGCAAGAAATACTGCGGCAGATATATGCTCACCGGACATATACGCGCAAAAAAAGGCAAGTAATGATATTACCCATTGTAATATAGTAAAAAACATACTTAAGCAATGCTCCTTATATACGTTTCTATTGTTATTTCATCGTGAGAATACCCTTTTATTCTATTCTCACTGATTTTATCAAATCCCTTTGCGGCAAGGTCTGTGTTGAAAAATTTATCAGCAGGGTAATGCCTGTTCCAATTACATAATATTATTTTTGAGGCTCTGTCAACGGGTATTTCATAGCCTTCAATAAAGCATACGTCCCCCTTCACGGCATTAATCAGAAAATCATCATCTGCAATTACGTTTGTGTACTCTGAAAATTGCTTATATGAATAATTACTCATTATAATTTTGTCTGTAACAAAATTAGACATTATATATTCACGAAGGGCTCTGTCCTGGCTTTGTCTTCTGTTGGCAAAGCTTAAGCCGCCCTTTTCATCTATACAAATAATAAGTGTCATAGCTTGTAACCTTATACGTGGTAATTCTGATGGTTGAACGTCATATAAAACAGCCTGTCGCTCCCTGTTCCCTTATAAGATATTATTCCGGAAAGAGAAAGCTCGTGAAGGCAGACGCGTAAATCTGATTTTCTTATACCCAGGGAATAAGTAAGGTCCTCAAGGCTTGCCTCTATATTTTCTGTAATAAAAGCTATAACCCTCTTTTGAACAATGTCCGGCGTCTTTACAGCAGAATCAAGGTCTATTTCCACAGTAACGCAATCGGGAGAAAAGCCTTCCGTAATCTTGGGGCATTTATATTTGTTGTCCTTCAAAACCCTGTTTATTTCGGTAAGTCCGTGTCCCGTGTTACTTGTAAGACCGGCAGCAGCAAAAAGAGTAGAAAGCACGTAATTTCTCGGGTCCTTCGTGCCGTCTGTTATACTGTCGTCTATGTCAAGGCGCAGATTACCGGGGTTTTTTACGGTAATGTTTTTAAGTCCAAGGGTTATTTCCAGACCTCCGTCTGTAAGATAGTCTGCGTGTATAATGGCGTTTATCACCGTTTCCCGTATTGCAGATAAAATATTGTCAAAATCATCCTCAAGTACAGAAAAGCTTTCCTGTATTTTACTCATTACGCTTGTGTAGAAGCTGTAAAGATTTGTGGAATAATGGGTGGTGTTGGAGGCCGTTTTTCCGTTTTCGGGGTGTTTTAAGGTGAAAACAGCCTTGAAATTGGGGAATTCCCTTACAATTTCCTCCTCCTTACCGAAAAGTAAAAGTGCGCCTGTTGAGGGCATTACGTCTCCGCTTATTGTTTTTATAAGTCCCCCAAGGTCTGTAAGAATGTCCTCATCACTCATTTTACCGTAATGGGGATTTTCGTTGCGTATAAGACCCAGAAAGCCTGTCAGCGTTTTTTTATCAAAGCCGTTTAATCCCGTTATACGGCTTACAGGAAATGTGTCCGCAGATGTATCGCTGCTGTCCCTGATCATATTTTCTATTTCAATACGGCTGCACCTGTAATCACCCTCGCCGTTTCTGCGGTATGTGCCCTTATAAACGTCGTGGCCGATATACACAGGCTTCTGATGCCTGTCTGCCTTGGGTATCTGTATAGCAACAATATCCTTGCCGTCTATATTCTGGATAATAACGTCCTCATCCTTAAGTATGTTGGCGCTTACTATATCGGTATTGTTTAAGCCCTGCCATATTCTTTTTACAGTAGCCTTGGCATCGGGAAGTCCTGCCGGGGTAAGCTTTGCGCCCTGAGATTCCTTAACCCCGATAATTATTATTCCGCCTACGGTATTCGCAAAGGCAGAATACGTTTCCCAGATTGTATTTGGGAAGCCTCCCGTACCCAGCTTTGCCTCGATTCTGTTGTTTTCCTTGTAAGAAGATATGTCGCTGAAATTTATATAATTTGTCTTGCTTTGCATCCTGATACACCCTCCGTATGGTTGTGTATTTGGAATTATACCATATTTGGAGCGGTAATTCTATATATAGTTCGTTGCATAAAACTATTGATTATGTTATAATTACTTTAATTAGGGTGGATACCCTTGAATAATAACGTATATCAAATTCAGCGCGTATACGTGCTGAATATTTGGAAAGGAAGAAATATATGAGAGAAACATTTCTCCAGGAAGCGCAGTTTATAGCAGAGATTCTTAAGAAGGCTCCGAAGTTTGATAAGTTTGCGCGTATCGAAAAGGAAGAATTTCAGGCAAGACACAAAAAGGTTTATGAGGCATTAAAGGCTGCCGGCTTTGAGGCAGGTATCGTTTATTCAGACGAGCATTATTGTGGCGACGTTCCTTATCTTGGCGGTAATACAAATATTTCAATCGAGCCTGTTGCAGGTATCATTGGCAAAACAGGCTTCCATCTTTTGGCAGGTCTTGAGGGAGGTTATATCGCAGAGCAGATGGCTCCCCGTGCAGGCGTAAAGGTACATAAGGTTGAAATGCTTAAGCTTGCAGACGAGGAATATCCCGTAGAAGTAGAAACACTTGATCAGGTTTTCGTTGAGGCTTGCGGCAAAATGCCTAAGAGGGTTGCTATCCTTACTCCCCGTGAAGTATTGCCCGTAGGTATGTACGAGGTATTCAAGCATTGCTTGGGCGAGGACGCTTCTCTTGAGGACGGTCAGGAAATCTATTACAAAATTAAATATATCAAATCTCCTGCAGAGCAGAAGCTTACAGAGCAGGCATCTGAAATTGCAGACTTGATGGTAGAGGCTATGCTCGGCGTATTAAAGCCCGGTATGCTCGAAACAGAGGTTGCTGCCTGGGGCTACTACGTTGGTTATGAGCTTGGCTGTGAGGATATGGGCTTCGATATTATGGTTACAGCAAACGAAGCAAACAGAACAGTTATCGGTAAGGCTCTTAACAGACCTATCCAGAAGGGCGACTACGTTCACATTGGCGTTGCTCCTAAGGTAGACGGTCTTACAGCTTGCGAGCGTTGCACAGTTTTCGCAGTTGACGATCCCTCTGAAATTACAGAAGATCAGAAATATTGGCTCTCATTGGTTGAGGGTGCTTATAAGACAGGCCTCCAGGCTTATATCGACGTTGCTGCAAGCGGCGGCCCCGCAAAGGCACAGGAACAGGCACTCGTAGACTACTTTGCAGAAAAGGAAGCAGAGGTTTGTGAGAGAATTGGCAAGAAGATCAATTTCGTAAATCAGAAGCCCTACACAGGCACACACAACACAGGATATACAGAATGCCAGGAGTTCTTCGGCGCTATCACACTTAACTCTGATGAGCCCATGGGTGAAAATATCCTTATGATGCTCGACGTTGCTTGCCGCGGTATCGGTAGCTTCTGGAACGACATTGTTATCCCCGGCTTCGACTATGCTCTTGTTGAAAAGACACTTTCAAAAACAGGCAAAGAGGTTAAGGTTCTTAACAAGCTTCCCATCAACCTCCAGCATCTTGTAGGTAAGGCATACAAATAATAAAAAATATTAAGGAATCAAGGCAGGTCTTAAAATTTAAGGCCTGCTTTTTTTTACGTACGGTTTTTCAATGGTATTTTGCCGTTTTGTCCAACATAAATAAATTGAAATAATTCCGGGCGGATATTTTTATACACGCGGGGCGGACAAGACGATTTATAATATATGTATTGACTTTTTTAAGTAAATATAATAAAATATTAGCAACATGCAGTAGTATGTTTATATATATATTGTAATTTTTAATTGTTGCGATGAGCAAAGTAGATAGTAATATTTGCTTCTTTTATATAAATCGTGCCTTCATATGTTGGTGTGTTCATTGGGACAAAGTGTATATATACGCTTTGCATGTTTAACGCTATGGAGGTAATTCGATGTTACAATTCAACTTGGATTTAATCGACATCATTATTATATGTGTAGCGCTGGTGGTAGTTTTGGTCCTCAGTGTTTGCATAGGTTATTCCTATAGAAAAAAAGTTGCTGAAAGAAAAATTATGTCAGCCGAGGAATCAGCTAATAAGATAGTCGAAGAAGGAAGAAAACAGGCAGAGGCAATTAAGAAGGAAAAATTGCTTGAAGCAAAGGAAGAAAATCACAGATTAAGAAGCGAGATTGATAAGGAAATTAAAGATCGTCGTAATGAAATCAATAAATTAGAGCAGCGCCTTCAGAATAAGGACGAAAATCTTGACAGAAAGCAGCAATCTCTTGAGGTAAGGGAGGAAAACCTTAAAAAGTCAATTCAGAGCCTCGATGTAAGGGCAAAGGAGATAGATGTTCTTATTGAAAAGCAGAATGCAGAGCTTGAACGTGTAAGCGGCCTTTCACAGGCTCAGGCACGTGAAATGCTTCTTGAATCACTTGAAAAGGATATCGTTCATGAATCTGCGCAGAAGATTCGTGAAAGTGAGGCTTTAGTAAAGGAGGAATGCTCAAAGAAGGCACGCTGGATAATCTCCTGCGCGCTTCAGAAGGCTGCGGTTGACTTTGTTTCTGAGTCCACATCATCTGTTGTAGAGCTTCCCAACGATGAAATGAAGGGAAGAATAATCGGTAGAGAGGGCCGTAATATCAGAGCTCTTGAAGCTGCAACAGGTATCGACCTTATAGTTGACGATACACCTGAGGCTGTTATCCTTTCCGGCTTTGACCCTGTACGCCGCGAGGTTGCAAGGCTTGCCATTGAAAAGCTCGTTGTAGACGGAAGAATCCACCCTGCAAGAATCGAGGAAATGGTTGAAAAGGCTCGCAGAGAAATGGATACAAAGATTAAGGATCTTGGTGAGCAGGCTGTTTTCGAGGTTGGTGTTCACGGTATTCACCCCGAGCTTGTAAAGCTTATCGGTAGATTGAATTACAGAACAAGCTACGGTCAGAATATACTTAAGCATTCTCTTGAGGTTGCATTCCTTTCAGCTACTATTGCTGCAGAAATCGGTGCAGACGTAAGAATTGCAAAGAGAGCAGGCTTGTTGCACGATATCGGTAAGGCTATCGACCATGAGGTTGAGGGTCCCCACGTTCAGATCGGTGCAGACGTTGCAAAGAAATATAAGGAAAACAACAATATTATTCATGCTATACTTGCCCACCACGGCGACGTTGAGGCTACAACAGTTGAGGCAGTTATTGTACAGGCAGCAGACGCTATTTCAGCATCACGTCCCGGTGCAAGAAGGGAGTCTGTTGAAGCATATGTAAAGCGCTTGCAGCAGCTTGAGGAAATCTCTGATTCATTCGAGGGTGTAGAAAAATCCTTTGCCATCCAGGCAGGCCGCGAGGTAAGAATCATTGTTAAGCCTGAAAAGATTACAGATGATCAGATGCTTGTTCTTGCAAGAAATATTGCAAACAAAATTGAAAGTGAGCTTGATTATCCCGGTCAGATTAAGGTAAACGTAATCCGCGAAAACCGTGCTTGCGAATACGCAAAATAATTAAAAACATCAATAAAGTAACAAAAGCGCCTGCGGGATACTCTTCCCGTAGGCGATTATTTGTATACCGAAAACCACGCGATAGTCGCGTGGTTCAAAAAAGGTTAACCGATGAAAAGAATCCTCCGACTGTGGTAAGATAGGAGAGACCTGCCAGTCAAACCAAAACACAA
>SVGI01000035.1 GCA_015056385.1 Clostridiales bacterium | reverse complement strand
CCGCTTGATACTGCCGATTAGCAAAATCAAGCTGAACATCAAGTTTGGACGATCTTTCGTCAGGTGTAGAAATCAAAAAATCGGTAACGACCTTGTTTCCGTTACGTACCATCAGCTCGCACTTAACAAGATCCTTGATCGCATTTTCAACGTAAGGCGTTGGAATACCAAGTGCTTTTGCAATTTCTACTGCTGTTACGGGTTGCTCATACGCAATAATCAATATATTTTGTTTCATTAGATCATCGCTCACAAGCGACCACGGTTCTTCATTAAATCCGGGATTACCGGAGCAACCTACTTCAAGCCGTTCGGGGACATAACTTTGCTTCTCGTACTGTTCCATTGAATCAAATCCTTTCCGCATCTGATCTCTGCCCGAAGATAGCCGTGACAATACCGTTCCTTTCGGGATGCCCAACTCGTCTGCTATATCTTGAACTTTTTTTCCTTCAAGATAATGCTTTACGATCACTTCTCTTTGTAACTTCGCTAAATATGCCACTTCTCGTCTGACCTGCTCGGTAGTAGGTCTATCAATGTCATTTTCATCATTGTAATCCTCAATATCCGGAATCACATCGACACTAACAAGCGGCAATTTGTATTTTTTTCGCAGCGCCTCGTTCCATTTATTTGAAAGAACAGAGGTAAGCCAATATTTCATATTAGAAATACTACCGCCTCGGTTTGTATACTGAAACGCGGCGAGAAGTGTTTCTTGCGTTAGATCTTCGGCATCATTCACATCGCCGCACTTCTTAAGGGCAAGAGCAAACAGATACTCTACATATTTTGTAATTTCATTTTTCATTTTGAGACCTCTTTGAAAGCTTTCACCCATAAGTCGTAAAATTTGAATTTGATTCGGTTGATTATCAAGGTTTTTTATAACTATATCATAGATTTGTGAATTAGTCTACTCGATAAGCATATAATTCGCTTTTGTGTCCACAAAAGCAGTGCTTGTCAGGAAAAACAGACAGACTTTCAGAGCGCACAAACCAAAGGTTCCCTTGTGTAAAGGGAGCTGACGCCGAAGGCGGCTGAGGGATTGTTTTACGATGAAATTTTTGCTTTTACAATCCCTCCGTCTTGCTTCGCAAGCCACCTCCCTTTACACAAGGGAGGCTTATCACCGCCCGACAGTACATCTAAAAGGTGTAACACACTATACCTTGCAGGCAAGGCGTGTCAAAAGGAGTACGAACAAATCGTCCGTACTCCTTTTGTGTTTCGGCAGATAAAACCTGCTTTATGGAAGGCACCCCTTAGGCGTGTGTTTTTTGTTTCACTCCTCAAATGTTTTAGGAAAATACGCATTCGTGCAGGCGTGCCTGCCGTATTTATCCTTAAGGGTTATTCTGAACCAGCCTGCGTAGGGCTTATATTCAAAATCAGCGCTTGTAATGCCGTTTTTATCACTGCTCATAACAGGCTGCGCCGCTCTGCCCTCCCACATACAGTCTATACGCATGGCAGGTGAGCAATCAATATGAATTTTGTTATCCTCTATCCACAGATTATATATTTCGGGACCCTCGCTTGCGTAGAATTCGCCTTTCACAAGGGCATCCGTAATTGCGTTATACTTCAACTCATTTGCCTTTATCATTGTAAATGCAATTCCCGAATCCCAATAGGGAGTATTTTCAGAATGCCAATTATGGTTATCGTCTGCGCCGATGCAATATATTGGCTCACCCCTTGAAAGCAAATCCTCGTAAACCCTGGGGCTATAATCCTCATACCCCTCAAGAATACATCCGCCGTTAAACATTTCTATTGCGTGCATTGAGTAGTAAGACATATATTCAGTATATCTTTCCCTTGACCAATTCGGATGATTATAGGTTACGAAAAAGCCGCTTTTTCTCATAGTTTCCATCATAAGGCTTATTCTTTCCCCGGTATATTCCCTGGCAAATTCAGGCTCATCCTTATTCACCTTTACAAGATGCCTGAGATTATAGGCATTACCCCAGGTATATTTTTCATTCCAGCAGGGCTGGACAATATTATCCTCATCCAGGGCTATGGCGCATATATGGCAGCATTTATGCTTTGAGGGGTGAACACCCTCAATATTCTCACCTATCTCTACCTCGAAGCCGTGAAGGGTAATAAACTCATCATCGTTAAGTTCATCATGGGGAAGCATTATATCATGGTCTGTTATAGCCAAAACGCTATAACCCATCTTTTTATATATCTCCTTGAGTTGAGCCGGAGACCGCATACCATCCGAGCAATTTGAATGACAATGAAGGTTGGATTTATAAAAATTTCCATTTTCGGGCAAAAGATATCTGCGCATAATAGCCTCCTTATTTTTCTGTATTTTATTATACGTGCAGCCCTGTGTCAAGAAATAAAAAAAGCGCCCGATTTTCGGACGCTTGTGTTCACTCTGCCGTAGGATAAAGTATATCGTTTGCAACGGGGGTATAGAATAATGTCTTCATTTCCTGAAGGGATGTTGTCTGCCCCATTATCCACATTATTTTGGCTAATGCAGCCTCCGTTGTCATATCGTAGGCCTCAAGTATGTTAACCGTGTTTTTTAAGTGGCCACCTACCTGATAAACCGTAAGGTCGCTTCCCTCGTTAGGCACCTGTGTAGTTATTACTATAAGCTTTCCCATATCCACGCCACGCCTTACGGTTTCATAAAAATCGGAATATTCCGGAAGGCCGCCTACACCGAAGCTTTCTATGATAAGGCCGTCGTACTTGTTTATCATATACTCAACAAGGTCGCTTGCGGTACCGGGGAAAAGCTTTAATATCCCTGCATTGGAATTTATTTTGTCATAAAACCTCACATCTCCCGTATGCCTGGGGCTTATGTACTGAAGAAGCTTGCCCTCCTGTATTACAGCCATTGCAGGGTAATTAACGCTGGAAAAGGCCTTGTAGCTCTTTGAATAGGTTTTTCTTGCGCGTGTACCCAATATAACCTTGCCGTTGAATACAATCTGCACCCCGCCTTCGCCGTGGCAGGCGTATATAAACGCGTCTGTAAGGTTGCGCTTTGAATCCGTACCGTCGAACCATATAGGCTTTTGCGCGCCTGTAAGCACAATAGGCTTGGGGCTGTTCTGAATAAGATAGCTTAAGGCGGCAGCCGTATATGCCATAGTATCCGTACCGTGGGCTATTACAAAGCCATCGTACTTATCATAATTTTCCTTTATTGTGTTGCTTATACCAAGCCAATGCTTGGGGCGGATATTTGTAGAATCCAGATTATAACACTGCACACAGTCCACAATACACATTTGGGCTATATGTGGAATAAAGCTAAGCAAGCCCTCTGTGCTTATCTCCGGCACAAGGCCGTCCGGCGTTTCACCGGAGGCTATTGTTCCGCCTGTTCCTATCATAAGTATTTTTTTCATAAAATATTCTCACCCTATTGTTTCGACGGTTATAAGATTTGTGTTTCCTGTTTTTCCCGTTTTCATACCGCCTGTTATTACAATGCGGTCCCCCTTATTAAGCTCAATAACGCTTGCGGTGATTTTTTTAGCGGAATACAGCAATACGTCTGTACTGGGGAACATTTCACAAAGCACAGGCATTACACCCCACGAAAGAGCAAGCTTTCTCCAGGTGTTTTCGTCAGCCGTAAGGCCAATTATATCAACGGGGCATCTGAAGCGGGATATCATTCTTGCTGTGATGCCTGAAATAGTACTTGCAACTATTACCTTTGCCCCAACGTCTATCGCCATACCGCAGGTTGCGTGAGAGATTGCGTCTACTGTGTTTCTTATCTTAAAATCATTCTTATAGAATCTTGAGGCATAATTTATACCGTTTTCTGTGGTTTGAGCAATTTTTGCCATAGCCCTTACAGACTCCACGGGGAATTTACCCATCGCCGTTTCACCGGAAAGCATAATGGCGCTTGTTCCGTCATATACGGCATTTGCAACGTCTGATATTTCCGCTCTTGTAGGACGGGGATTGTGTATCATGGATTCAAGCATTTCCGTTGCTGTAACAACCCTTTTCCCCAAAAGTCTGCATTTTGTAATAAGCTTTTTCTGTATTGCAGGAAGATTTTCAAAGGGGACCTCTACACCCATATCTCCTCTTGCTACCATAATGCCCTGGCAAAGCTCACATATTTCCTCAATATTATCTATACCGGCCTGATTTTCTATTTTGGCAATAAGGTCTATATTATCAGAATCATTTTCCTTAAGAAAGGTATGTACGTCTATAAGGTCCTGCTTACAGGATACAAAGGAGCAGGCAATAAAATCAACGCCGTTTTTCAAGCCGAAAAGAATATCGCTTTTATCCTGCTCGGAAAGATAGGGCTTACTAAGCACCTTACCGGGAAAGCTCATGCTTTTTTTATCTGAAACCTCTCCCCCGTATATAGTAGTGCATATAATATCCTGCCCGCTAATCTCCTTAACCTGAAACGAAAGAAGGCCGTTATTTACCAGTATGGTATCCCCCCGGGAAAGCTCATTATGGAGATTTGGGTAGTTTACGGATACTCTTTTTTCGTTACCAATAATATCTTCGGTGGTGAATATGAATTCGTCGCCGTCGTTAAGGTATATTTTTGAGTTTTCAAAGCTCCTTATCCTATATTCGGGGCCCTTTGTATCAAGCATTATGGCTATGGGAAGGTTAAGCTCCTGCCTTACCTTTTTGATAAGGTCGATTCTGTTTTGCTGCTCCTCATACGTACCGTGTGAAAAATTGAGTCTGGCAACATTCATACCTGCCAAGCAAAGCTCCCGCAGTGTTGCTTCATTTTCACTTGCAGGGCCTATGGTACATACTATTTTTGTTTTGCGCATTGTTTTTCCTCCATAGCTTGTTAAAATTCAAGCGGTAACATTATACCATATATCACCCGATTTTATTGTTATTTTACCTGGAAAATATGTAAAAACCTTGTAAAACATATTATTTTGCTTAATATTTCGGCTGTTTTGGTAAAACAAAGAGCCCTGCAAATAAAAGCGGGAAGCTCGCCTGAGTATTATTATATCGTATTTTATTCAAGCACAATGCTTTCTATCATTGAGGTATATTCACCGACGTTATTTTGATACATTGAAGGAAGAGTGGTTATAAGTACCCACAGAAACGTATCGCTTTTTTCATTTGTTATAAGGTATGAATCGTAATAGTTTTTATTCGAATTCTTCTCTGCGGAAAAAAGTGTTTTTACTATAATATTATCTCCGCTTTTACGTGTTACCTCATTTTCCACAGTGGTACAGTTATCTCGGCTTTCCTTTATCCATTCATTATGGGCGGCATATATATCCCTTGGGGTCTGCCCATCGGCAAGATCTATAAGCCTGTACGCCATTATGCTGAAATAGGAGGATTTATCTGTAAGCTGAAGGTCATATGGTGTACCCTCTGTAACGTTTGTCCACGTGCTTTTACATTTTATAGATACGTTATCGTAACCCTTTGCGGTATAATCCTGTAATACGGTACATCCCGAGGCACACAAAACACTTATTACAATAAGAAATACTGCAATTATCTTTTTCATAATTTTACACCTCTTTCTTTTCAACTATTATACATCATTTTTTTCTGTTGTCAAATTGCACTATTTCTCGGTATTATCCGTATTTTTTTACATGTGCATTCCCTCAACATTGAAATTTTTTTATATTTATGCTACAATATCACCGATAAAATACATTGGGAGTTTAGCTATGATTCAAAATAAAATCAACAAAAAGGTATTGGACATTTTGTCTAATATGAGCATTGATGAAAAAATCGACCAGCTTATATTGTGTGATATACACGAGCTTTTGAATGAGCTTGATGAGGGCAAAAAGCCCCATTTATACGGCTTTTTCTGTATGACAGACGCTATAAGCGACGCAAAGCTTCGCGAGCTTAAGCAGTACGTAAGGGACAACACGCCAAACCATATCCCCTTTATACTTGTAGGTGAATGTCTTCACGGAATAATGCACCCGGAGGGAACTATATTCCCCCAATCTATCGCTATGGGCGCAACATTTAATAAGGAGCTTATGGGTGAGGTTGCCTCTACCATAGGCAAGGAGGCACACGCCCTGGGTTATACACAGGTGCTTGCCCCTGACGTTGATATTGCAAGAGATGCAAGATGGGGTAGAGTTGAGGAAACCTACGGTGAGGACACGTACCTTGTATCTCAATTTGCCCAAAAGTACGTTGAAGGTATTCAGGGAAATGCCGTTGCTTCCACACTTAAGCACTATATCGCATACTGCGCACCTGAGGGTGGATTAAACCTTGCTCCGCCTCACGTTGGTGAAAGGGAAATGAGAGAATATTTCCTTCCTCCATTTGAAAGCGCAATTAAAAAGGGCGCTATGACCCTTATGCCCTCTTATACCGAGGTAGACGGTGTTCCCGTTCACGCTTCAAAAAGGCTTTTAAGAGAGCTTCTGCGTGATGAGCTCAAATTTGAAGGCACTACAATCTCCGACTACGGCGCAGTAAATATGCTCAACACTCTTCATAAAACTGCACGCACATACCTTGAGGCAGGTATTCAGGCTATTGAGGCAGGCGTTGATATAGAAGCCGCCGCACCCTGCGGATACGGTGAGGATTTCAGAGATGCCGTAAAGAACGGCACTGTTGATATAGCCCTTATTGATGAGGCAGTTGCACGTATACTTACCCTCAAATTCAAGCTCGGACTTTTCGACGGGGACCCTGTGGATGACACAACTGTTCACTCCCCCGAGGCAATAGACCTTGCATACAGAGCCGCCCTCGAAAGTATCGTATTGCTTGAAAACAGCAAAAATGCTCTTCCTCTTTGTGCTGACGTAAAGAAAATAGCGCTTATCGGACCAAGCGCAGACAATCTTCAGTTTGGCGACTATACAGATTATAAAAATATGAAGAGCACGCGCGTAACGCCCAGAGCAGTATTTGAGGAATACTTCGGCAAGGATAATCTTCTTTACGCAATGGGCTCATCCACAAGCGTATGCAGTGATGAGGACCTTTGCCTTGCTGAGGAAGCTGCAAAAAATGCCGACGTTGCCGTGCTTATGCTTGGTGATAACAGTAAATTCTTCGGCGGTGTAGGCTGGGGCACAAACGTAGGAGATACGTCAATAACCTGCGGTGAGGGCTTTGACGTTTCAGACCTTTCTCTCCCCCAGGCACAGATAACACTCCTTGAAAGAATTCACGCCACAGGCACACCCGTAATACTTGTGCTTAACACAGGCAGAGTTTATTCAATTAAGGAAATAAGAGATAATGCGGATGCAATAATTCAGATGTTCTACGCAGGTGAAAAGGGCGCAGATGCACTTATAGATATACTTATGGGTAAGGTATGCCCCTCCGGTAAGCTTCCCATGTCTATACCCCAGTCTGTTGGCCATGTTCCCTGTTTCTACAACTACAAGCCTGCGGCAAGGGGCTTTTATAAGGAATTCGGCTCACCCGATAAGCCCGGACGAGATTACGTATTCTCCTCCCCCGAGCCCTTATATCCCTTCGGCTACGGACTTTCTTATGCTGATATTTCTTATTCAGATATCAAGTCTCAAAAGAGCGATGATGCAATAACAATATCACTTAAGGTTAAAAACTCAAGTGATTATAACGTAAAGGAAGCTGTGCTTCTATTCGACAGCGTGGAATACTGCATAATCACACAGCCCGTAAAGAGCCTTTGCGCATTTGAAAAAATAGCCCTTGGCCCCAATGAGGAAAAGGAAATTTCCTTCACACTTCCCTTCGATGGCTTTACCTACGTTGATGAAAATATGAAGAGAAGCCGCCTTAAGGGTGATCACACAATAACGGTTGGTAATCTTTCAGTTTCATTTGAAATTTAAGAAATAAACAAAAATGGCAGAGAATTTTCTCTGCCATTTTTATACCCTTATTATATTGCCTTTATATAATCCTTATAAAACACAACACATTCACCGATATTTTTTATACCTATATGCTCGTTGGCGTTATGTATTGTCCCAAATTGTTCTTTATCCAAATCAATAGGAGCAAACCTGAGTATATTATCTGCAACATCGGTAAACCACCTTGCATCTGTTCCTGCAGTAAGTAAAAACGGCACAACTGCAACATCGGGAAAATCCTTATGAAGAATATTCTCTATTGTCTTAAAGGCTTCGCCGTTAAAATCAGTAGGCTTACAGTAATCTCTTGAGATTTCATCTATTGTAACGCCGTATTTTTTTGCTATCTCATTAATTTTTTCTAGACCGTTATAAAGGTCGTCCTCCCTTATACATCTTAAAAACATAGTTGCCTGGGCTGATTTTGCACGAATCTGTGGCATATTTTCATCTCCCGCCTTTACAGTAGTAAACGAAACACCTGTTGAAAGCATTGCACTTGCCGCAGGGATACCCATCATTATTTTTTTGATAATCGGTGCAAATACACCTATATTACCAAACAAAACGTTCATAGGGAATGACATATATTCAACGTGACGTTCAAATGTAGCCCTCACCTCGGGATAAAACACACCCTTATATATTTTGTTTTTCTTATCGTTTACCTCTGCAATAAAACGGCTTAATCTTTCAACTGTGACCTCGCTTACTGCACCAAAGCCACCGTGACCCTTAATATCTGCATTTGCAGTACACTTAAATATGTGTCTGCTTTTTTCGTGTACGGCAACAACCGCACTTTTGCAGGCCACACCGGGAATCTGGCCCTGGGTAATCGCCCCGCCTTCATCAAGCACAACATCAAAGTGAATATTATTCTGCTTGAAATATTCTACCGCAAGTGGCATACCATTCCCACAGACCTCTTCATTATTGGATGAGCCTATGTAAAGGCTTATACCCTCAAAATCATAGCCCTCCTCAAGAAGCTCTTCTATAGCCTGAAGCTCTGCAAAAAGAGGAGTTTTTGTATCTATAGTACCTCTTCCGTAAAGAAAATCACCCTTTTGTGTTGCAGTAAACGGATCCGTTTCCCAACCATCGCCACCGTCAACAACGTCGTGATGGGACATAAGCATAATATTTTTTGTAGCGTTTTTTCCCTCTATCACATATACAAAGGCACCATCACCAAAGGTTAAGCGCCTCGCTGATGCAGTAAGCCTTGGGAAAAGTATTTCTATTTGAGAATAAAGCCTTTCGTATTCTGCTTTATTCAGATTGTCCTCTCTCCACACAGTTTTACAGTTAATCATAGCAGAAAGCTTATTTACATATTCATCAAGCCTTTCTCCACTTACGCTACATCTTGATGATATATCCCCAAGCGCTCTTTTACCCATTGTTAGAGCCTTCCTCTCTGTTTTTATCGATAAATTTTATTACGCTTTTTTCATCGTAGAAAATAAAGAACAAAAGTGAAGCCAGGCTAAACACACCTGCAAAAACACCTGTAAGCTTAACGCCAAGCATACCTACAAGAGCACCGTCAATAGCACCTATAGCCATAACACTTGAAACAACAACCATCGCAATAGCGTTTGCTATTTTTTCTATAAAGGTTTTAGTTGCAGAGAAAATGCCCTCTCTGTTTACGCCATATTCAATACTATCCTTTTGTATGATATCAGACATACAGGATTGAGGAAGAATATTAATTGCCGCAAAGGGGAATGCTACTACAACGCCCATAAAAAGTCCGAGGAAGAGCTCGTACCCCTCAACAAGCGCCGCAAGCTTATCACCAAAGAATATAAAAGCAAATACAACTGTAAATATTATACTTGCCGCAACAAGCATTGTTTTTTTGCCATATTTTTTACTAAACTTAACAATAACAGGAAACAAGCAAAGCGCAACACCTATTGCAGAAAGCATAACCAAAAACGACTGAGATTCAGGCACCTTCAAAAGCATTGTAATATAGTAGAGCATAGCCGTTTGGAAAAATGCCATTGAAACGTAGCTGAAAAGGTCTCCTGCGAAAAACGTAACGAAGCTTTTATTCTTGAATATTGTTTTTACAGATGCCAAAAGAGGCTGCTTTGGTCTTACGTTTTCTGTAACGTAATCCTTTTCCTTAAACGCAGTAGCACCTAAAAGCACACAGGTAAGGCCGATTGCGGCAAACACAGTAAATACAATTCTCCACGACCACAATGCATTTACACCAAAGCCCTTTATAATGTTCACGAAAAGGGTTGCTGCATACATAAATGAGCTTGAGCCCATAAAGAACGCCGTGCTTATTCCGTAATATGTAACTCTATCCTTTGCATCAGGTATAATTTCAGGTACAAGTGCATTTCTCGGAATAAAGAAAAACGTGTATGCAGTATAGTACACTATAAGGAAAAAGCCTACCCAAATCGCATTGGCTACAGAACCTTTTGTAAATGGGGCCATAAATATCATAAGCACCGCCAATGAATAAGGAATAGCCGAATACTTAAGGAATGGCATTCTTCTGCCATCCTTATGGGTGCATTTATCTGAAAGGCTTGCCACCCACGGGTCTGTTACGGCATCTATAACCTTACCTATACCTGTAAGAAGTGCCATTACGGTTATAAATCCCAAAAGCTTATTCTGAGGCAAAAGATTGGGTATACCGCTTTGTGTTGTGGGCTGAAAGAAATAAAGAAGATAGTTTCCTATCATACCGTTGAAAAGGCCCTTTGCCACATCCGACAGGCAGTAACGTATCATTTTGCGTTTTGGTAGCGTTTTTTTCATAGTTTATGCTCCGTTTCCCTTTTATTTTTAATAATTATACCGCAAATTCTGTAAGTATTCAAACTTATTTGGATAGCAAAAAGGGGCGGTGATTTTACCGTCCCCTTTAATATACCTTTAACTGCCTGAATGATTATCTGTGAATCTCAACAAACGTCATAAGCCTCTGCCAATCCTGCCTGCCGAAATAGTGCTGACCGGCTCTCATATGATAGCCGATATCACCGTTTAAGTAAGCATCACCTGCTACGGGAAGCCTGTCCTCATACTCAAAGCCGTTTTCAAACGCAGCGCTTGCGGCAACACAGCTGAGCATTTCAGATACAGGGTCTGCCCACCAATCGTCTGCGGCACTGCCTACAAGAACGAATCTGGGAGCGCTTGCAGCTACGAGATAATGCTGGTCGAAGGGCATAGCCTCTGCTCTATCAATATACTCAAGATACTTTTCGTTAAACCAATAGGGGAAGTTTGAGCAGATATTTTTTATCTGTTCACCCGTATTGCCTCTTGAAAGAGATGCGCCGGAGCAGCCTGAATCATTTGAATAAACAAACTTAAAGCGCTTATCAATAGCACCTGCAAGAAGAGCAGTTTTGCCTAAACGTGAATGTCCGCAGATAGTAGCTCTGCTAAAATCAAGAGCATCGCCAAGTGTATAAGCATAGTCAAGCACTCTCTGTGCCGCCCATGCCCATATAGCAATTTTTCCTGCATCACGGTATGAACGCTTGCCATCCTTATAAAAGGCGCCTGCGATTTTATCTGTGAAATCGTTATTGTCCGCAGTTACGTCTGTATAGAAGAACGTAAATACTGCGTACCCGTTATCAATAATCTCCTCGATAGGTGTGTAGCAATCGTTGAGAAGATCAAAGAAGTTTACGTGTACAAAAAACGGAACGTTCTTTGCATTTTTAGGGATTATTGCAAAGAAGGGGAATGAGCACTCAACACCGTTTATCCTGCATTTTGCAGTTATCTTGTTACAATGTGCCTTTCCTGCGCAGAAGATCATTATATGATCCTCCTCAACCTCAAAGGTGAGATCCGTATGCTCTGCCGGGAGATGTCCAAACACCTCGTCCTGCATTATCTTAAGCATTTCCTCAGGGGACTTGAGCTCAGGCAAATTACGTTTACTCAACAATTCTGTAAGCATATTGTATCTCCGTATTATGATTTGGTGCTGTCCATAACAGACGTCGTGTCTGCAAAAACAGAGCTTACGTTTTCCTTCTTCCTGGAGGAGGCAACTCTCTTCATAAGCTCATTGTAATAAAGCTCATCATCGAAGGGAAGCTCTATTTCCTTATCAAGGAAGGATGAAAGATGCATTGCATTTGAAAGTATAAGGCCGTTTATACCCTCTTCACCGTGGGCAACAAGGTTTCCACCTCTCAAAATAGCGTCTGCCCAAGCGTTGAGTATGCCTATATGCTGCTGATTTTCACCGTCTGTTTCAGGCATTTTGTGCGTTATAGCAGGAGAACCGAAGGGCTTTTGATTTTCCTTTGTAAATACCTTTTCGGAAATATCGTATTCATCCATGGAAAGAACGTCGTTTTCTACAACAAACTTTGCCCTGTCCATCTGGATTTCAAGGCGGTTTGTTCCGCAGGCATCGCCTGTTGACGTTATAAATACGCCTGTTGCACCGTTTTCGTATTCAACGTATGCAGTAACGTCATCCTCAACCTCGATATCGTGCCACTTGCCGTAATGGAGGTGCGCCCTTACCTTTTTGGGCATACCGCAAATCCACTGCCAAAGGTCAAGCTGATGGGGGCACTGATTAAGCAATACGCCGCCGCCTTCACCTGCCCAGGTAGCACGCCAGCCGCCTGAATTGTAATATGCCTGGGGGCGGTACCAATTTGTGATTATCCAGTTTGTACGTCTAATTTCACCGTATTCGCCTGAATCAACAAGCTCCTTGAGCTTTCTGTAAACGCAATTCGTTCTCTGGTTGAACATCATTCCGAAAATAACCTCGGGGTGCTTCTTTGCCTCTGTGTTCATTTCAAGCACCTGCTTCGTATAAACGCCTGCAGGCTTTTCAAGCATGACGTGGATAGACCGCTTCATGCACTCTATTGCAAAGCGGGGATGGTCGTAGTGAGGAACGGTAATAAGACATGCGTCTATAAGACCGCTGTCAAGCATTTCAATAGCATCGTTAAAATAAGTAATGCCCTCGTTATACTTCTGTTCCTTTGCCCAATTTAATCTTTCTTCATTTATATCGGCAATTGCAACGATATCAAAATCTGGACATTTTCCTCCCTTGATATTCCCTGCATGGCCTGAACCCATATTACCGATACCGATAATTCCAAGTTTAACCTTTTTCATTTTTATCTCCTATTACAAAAGCGCTTTGAATGCGTTGCATGCAGCGTCAAATGCTTCACCGTTTGTAGCGTAGGTGTAAAGAGCCTTTGTACTCTCGCCCTCACGCTCAAGACCTGAAAGACCGTCAAACACAGCAAGGTGGGGCTCAATAGTAAAGCTATTGCCGCCTCTTGCAATATAATCCTTAACGATTGCGGCAACGTTGCCTATTCCCTTACCTGCGGGAACAACAAACCCGTCTGCCATTGCGTCCTTAATGTGCATATAATAGATATAATCCTTAAGAAGCTCCCAGCCCTTAAGTGTGTCAACACCGCACTGAACGTAGTTTGCAGGATCGAAAACGCCCCTTACCGTGGGAAGAGCCTTATGTATTTCAAGGCATCTTTCGGGAACGTCGCCGTAAATACCCTTTTCGTTTTCATGGCAGATTTCTATATCGTAGCCCCTTGCAGCATCAACCATTCTGCCCATTTTTTCAATAACCTCGTTTTTATAAGGTGAAACATCCTCACCCTTGGGCATATAGAATGAGAAAAGTCTGTAGCACTTTGCTCCGAGTATGGCAGATGTTTCAAGAGATTTCCTGAACAAATCAAGATGAGCCTCAAAATCATCCTTAATATTTATTTTACCGATAGGTGAGCCGATAGACCATACGATAAGATCGTTATCGTCAAGCTTTTTTCTTATTTCCCTTGCCTTTTCAACAGACAATGCGGAAACGTTTTCGCCGTCTACACCGCGCATTTCAACGCCGTTCAGGCCGTTTCTTTTAAGCGCAACTATCTGGCCGTCCAAATTAGGACAAGCCTCATCTGAAAAAGCATATATTTTTATGTTTTCCATATTTCCCTTCTCCGTACGACAGAAAAATCTGTCTTAATATGTATTCCGATATATTATATAACAATACAAATTTAATAGCAACTGCAAAATACAGTATATCTTTTTTTCAAATAAAGGTCAGGCAAATCCTTGACATAGGGGAGTAAAAGATATAATATTATAATGAACAAATATGTAAAGGACACAGATATTTTGCGAGGCGCATCTGATATGAAAATAAGAAAACGAAGAGAACCTAATATGCTTGAGGGGCCATTGTTCAGCAACATAGTTTCTTATACCATACCCATTATTCTTACAGGCTTTCTTCAGCTTCTTTTCAATGCAGCAGACCTTGTAGTGGTAGGGCAATTCTGCGGAGATATTTCTGTTGCCGCAGTAGGAAACACAGGGGCAATAACAGCCCTTATCGTAAATCTTTTTATAGGCCTTTCCGTTGGTACAGGCGTTTGCGTTGCTCAGGCGCTTGGTTCAAACGACACAGAGGGTGTACACCGCGCAATACACACAGCAATACCCACAGCGCTTGTAGGAAGTGTTTTTATAACGTTTATAGGTATCTTCTTTTCAGAGAAATTCCTTATGATGATGGATACCCCCGAAAGCGTGCTTCCTCTTTCAGCAAAGTACATGAAGATATATTTTGCAGGTACGGTATTTATGCTGATATACAACTTCTGCGCTTCAATTCTCCGTGCCGCCGGAGATACAAAATCCCCGCTTATTTACCTTGTAATATCCGGGGTTATCAACGTTGTTTTGAACGTTATATTCGTAACGGTGTTCCACATGAACGTTGCGGGTGTAGCCCTTGCTACAACTATATCCCAGGGTGTTTCCGCCGTGCTTGTAGTTATAGCTCTTATGCGCAGGGACGATGCCTGTAAGCTTTTTCCCAGCCTAATCAGATTCTATAAAAAGCCGTTTATGCAAATGATACGTATAGGTCTGCCTGCAGGTATTCAAAGTTCGCTTTTCTCTATATCCAACGTTATCATACAGTCCTCCGTTAACTCCTTCGGCGACGTGCTTATGTCCGGTAATGCCGCGGCAAACAATATAGAGGGCTTTATATTCGTTATACTTAACGCCTTCCATCAGACAGCCCTGAATTTTATAGGTCAAAACGTTGGTGCCAAGCAATACAAGCGTGTAAAAAAGATATGCTATACCTGCCTTGCAAGCGTGTTTTCCGTAAGCCTTGTGGTTGGCGGGATTATCCTTCTTTTAGGCAAGCCCCTTCTTTCCATATACATACCCGACGCACCCGAGGCTATACAGTGGGGACTTGTGCGAATGAGCTATATGTGTATCCCCTACTGCCTGTGCGGGCTTATGGACACCTCCACAGGCGCCCTAAGAGGTATGGGGGTTTCCGTTGCTCCCATGATTATTTCAATACTGGGTGTATGCGGAATAAGAATAGTATGGATATACACCATATTCCAGATACCTCAATATCACACGCCCCAATGCCTTTACCTTTCATACGCTATCTCCTGGGCAGTAACCTTCATGGTTCAGTTTGCAGCGTTTACTGCAGTTTACCGTAAGAGGGTGAAGGAAAGCGCAAAAAGCCTTAACGTAACGTAATATATAAAGCAAAAACGGGCATTGCCCGTTTTTTTATTTTATCCACCACTCAGGAGTAAGCTCTCCAAGTGTTACTGTGCGGCGTGTTGTATAATCCAGCATAATTTCAATACCGTAGTATTTACCCGGCATCAGCTGCACCATAAGCTCACGGCACGCACCGCAGGGTGCCCCTGAGGAGCCGTCCGGCATTATACACAGCACCTTCGCTATTTCCTGTTCTCCGCAGGTTATCATATTGAATATTGCGTTTCTCTCTGCGCAGATACCAAGTGTGGAGCAGGTATCTATACACACCCCTGTATAAATTTTACCGGATTTGGACAGCACTGCCGCAGAAACCTCCCCGCAGGTAACGTAATCAGATATCCTTCGTCCATTTAACGCGGCTGATGCCGCAGAGTACATTTCCTCCCATATATCAGCCATAATAATTCTCCTTGATTTAGACGTGTTTTTGTTTTTTTATTATAGAAGCCGTAAAAGACCTGATATAACGAAAAAAGCCCCGTTAGGAATGCAGAATTTACTGTACTCCCAACGGGACAAAGCGATTGGTTATTTTGCGATTTTTCTCTTTTTATCAATAACGATCAAAGCAATCATTGAACAGCAACTCAACACTAAGAGGAACACCCACAATCCAAGATTGCTGTTATCGCCAGTCTGAGGATTGTCAGGGTTAGAAGGT
>SVGI01000034.1 GCA_015056385.1 Clostridiales bacterium | reverse complement strand
GACGATGAAGAGGATGACGCAGAGGACGATGAGGACGTAATCCCCGACATTTCACAGATAGCAAGTAAGCGTACGTTGCCCGGTGATGACGACAATATGCAGACAAAATTTATACGCATAGATGAAATAGATGCGATTTTAGGCATAGAAAACAAAAAAGAGGTTAAGGCAACCAAGAGCCTGAAAAAGCGTTCGGAAAAACCTGCAAAGAAATCTCTCTTCGGCTTCAAGAGGGATAAAAAGAAATAAAAGGAAAGCATCAGGAGGAAAAAGTGAGAAATCTGACTATGATGACAGACCTGTACCAGCTTACAATGATGTATGGGTATTACAAAAACAACAAGATTAATCAGACCGTTGTTTTTGATATGTTTTACAGGCAGAGCAATCTTGAAAGCTCTTATGCTATTGCTGCAGGCCTGGAGCAGATTGTAGAGTATATAGATAACCTTCACTTTGACGAAAACGATATAGAATATCTCAGGGGGCTTAATCTTTTTGATGAGGGCTTCTTTGATGAGCTTCGCAGGCTCCGCTTTACAGGGGAGATGTATGCGGTGCCCGAGGGCTCTGTTGTATTCCCCACGGAGCCTATCTTAAGGGTAAAAGCAAGGCTTTTCGAGGCGCAGTTTATCGAAACAGCCATACTTAATATAGTAAACCATCAAACGCTTATTGCAACAAAGGCAAGCAGAGTTGTTCTGGCGGCACAGGGAGATGCGGTTATGGAGTTTGGTCTGCGCCGCGCCCAGGGCCCCGATGCAGGTATTTACGGTGCCCGTGCTGCAATTATAGGTGGATGCGCATCTACCTCCAACGTTCTTACAGCACAGCTTTTCGAGGCGCAGTGCAGCGGAACACATTCCCACAGCTGGGTAATGAGCTTTGGCAGTGAGCTTGAGGCTTTCAGAGCATACGCCGCAAGCTTTCCCAATGCCTGCTTGCTCCTGGTAGATACCTACGATACCCTTAAATCAGGCGTGCCCAACGCTATAAAGGTATTTAATGAGCTTCGTGAAAAGGGATATGAGCCTATGGGCATAAGGCTGGATTCAGGGGACCTTGCATATTTAAGTAAGGAAGCAAGAAAAATGCTTGACAATGCAGGCTTTCCCAACGTAAAAATAGTTGCATCAAACGACCTTGACGAGGATACTATATGGGACCTCAAGGCACAGGGCGCAAAAATAGATACCTGGGGTGTAGGTACGTCGCTTATTACAAGCAGAAATTGCCCTGCATTAGGCGGTGTATATAAGCTTTCCGCGTACGAGGAAAACGGTAAGCTTACTCCCTGCCTTAAGGTGTCTGAAAACGTAAATAAAATGACAGACCCCGGCTATAAAAAGCTTGTGAGAATATATGAAAAGAAAACAGGTAAGGCTATTGCAGACCTTATTATGCTTGACCACGAGCAGATAGATACAAAAAAGCCTCTTACGATATTTCACCCTGTTGATACGTGGAAGAAAACTGTTATTACAGATTATACAATAAGAGAAATGCTTGAGCCTGTATATATAAACGGCGAAAAGAAATACACTCCCCGCAAGGTTCTTGATATAAGGGAATACGCCCGTAAGGAGCTTGATACCTTCTGGGAGGAGTATAAGCGTATCGTGCGTCCCAACGAATACAAGGTAGACCTTTCTCAGGAGCTTTACGATCTTAAGCACAGGCTTCTTCACGAATACGGCAAGGAAAACTAACAGGTATATAATCAAGGAGAATTTACATATGAACGACGAAATTATGTTAAATGAAGGCGTAGAGCTTTCCCGCAATTTTATTACGGAGGCTATTGACGAGGATCTTGCAAGCGGCAGATTCAATAAAATAATAACCCGCTTCCCCCCCGAGCCTAACGGCTACCTCCATATAGGCCACGCAAAGGCGCTATGCATAGACTTTTCTATGGCAGAGCGCTACAACGGCGTATGCAACCTGAGATACGACGATACAAACCCTGCAAAGGAGGAGGTTGAGTACGTTGACGCTATTGAGGAGGATATCCGCTGGCTTGGCTTTAATTGGGCTGGCAAATACTACGCATCGGATTATTTCAAGCAGATGTACGATTATGCTGTTGAGCTCATTAAAAAGGGCAAGGCATACGTTTGCAGCCTTTCTGCAGATGAAATAACACAGACAAGAGGTACACTTACCACTCCCGGTGTTGAGTGCGAGGAGAGAAACCGCTCTGTTGAGGAAAATCTTGAGCTTTTCGAGAGAATGAAAAACGGCGAATTCCCCGACGGATCTATGACGCTCCGTGCAAAAATAGATATGGCATCTCCCAATATGAATATGCGCGACCCTGTTATGTACAGAATCAAGCACGTAGAGCATCATCACGTTGGAGATGAATGGTGCATTTATCCTATGTACGACTGGGCTCACGGTCTTGAGGACTCTATTGAAGGCGTTTCACATTCTATGTGCTCACTTGAATATGAGGATCATCGCCCCCTTTACGATTGGTTCTTGAATGAACTTAATATATATCACCCCAGGCAGATCGAATTTGCACGTCTTAACATAAACTACGTTGTTTTAAGCAAGCGTAAGCTTATTCAGCTTGTTAAGGAGGGCTACGTAAGAGGCTGGGATGACCCACGTATGCCTACTCTCCGTGGATTAAGGCGCCGCGGATATACACCTACCGCAGTTAAAAACTTTATCAACATGGTTGGTGTAAGCAAGGTAAACAGCGTTGTAGACTACGCTATGCTTGAGCACGCCTTAAGGGATGAGGCAAATAAAAAGGCATTGCGCGTTATGGCGGTGCTTGACCCCATTAAGCTTGTAATAGATAATTATCCCGAGGGTAAATTTGAATACCTTGAGGCTGATAATAATCCTGAGGATGAAAATGCAGGAAAGAGAGAGGTTCCCTTCTCAAGAGAGCTTTACATCGAAAGGGAGGACTTTATGGCTGTGCCTGAAAAGAAATTCTTCAGGCTTGCCCCCGGCCGTGAGGTTCGCTTAAAGCACGCATACTACGTAACCTGCACAGGCTACGAAACAGATGAAAACGGCAACGTAACAGTTGTTCACTGCAATTACGACCCTGCAAGCCGCGGCGGCTGGAGTGAGGACGGCAGAAAGGTAAAGGCTACTCTCCACTGGGTAAGCGCACAGCACGCTCTTGAGGCAGAGGTAAGGCTTTACGGCAGACTTTTTACCGTTGAAAACCCCGACTCCGCAGAGGGAAGCTTCCTTGATTACCTTAACAAGGATTCTCTTGAAATTATTGAAAAGGCTTACGTTGAGCCCTCACTTGCAGATGCAAAGCAGGGTGTAAGCTATCAGTTCCTGCGCTTGGGCTATTTCTGCCTTGATGATGATGCGGTAAAGGAAAACAGGCTTGTTTTCAACCGTTCAGTTGCTCTTAAGGATTCAAAATAAGGAGAATACAGTATGTATCCTTTTTCAATAGGTGTTATGGCGGACTCCTTCAGAGTTCCAATGAATGAGGCTCTGATAAAGGCTAAAAGGGTGGGCGCCCGTGGTATACAGATGTATACTACAAGAGGTGAATATGCCCCCGAGAATATGACGGCAAGGCGAATAAGCGAGATAAGGCATATGCTTTGTGATAACGGCCTTGTGCTTTCTGCTACCTGCGGAGATATAGGCCGCCCCATAAGGGAAAACGATAAAAAAGAAGAGGTCGTACAGGGCTTCAAGCGTATGCTTGATCTTGCAAAGGAATTGGGTACAAATATCGTTACCACTCACATAGGCGTTGTTCCCGCAAACAGTAATCATAGAAGATATAAGGTTATGCAGGAAATATGCTTTGAGCTTGCTCAGTATGCAACCTCCCTTGAAGCTTTCTTTGCAGTGGAAACAGGCCCCGAAACATCACTTGTGCTTAAGGGCTTTCTCGACAGCCTTCAGTCAAAGGGGCTTGGGGTAAATCTTGACCCTGCAAATCTTGTTATGGTTACAGGGGACGATCCTGTTAAGGCGGTGTATAACCTTAAGGATTATATTGTTCACACACACGCAAAGGACGGCATTAAGCTTTTGGACAGAGATCCCGAGGTAATATACAGCGTTATCGAGGATGCTATTCAGGAGGGCGAGGCCTTTAAGGAGGTTCCTCTTGGTGAGGGCAGTGTTGATTTTACCAATTACTTCAAGGCGCTTTACGATATAGGCTTTAAGGGCTTTCTTACAATAGAGCGTGAGGTAGGGGATGATCCCGAAAAGGATATTGCCTGCGCCGTGGAATTCTTAAAGGGACATATAGGTTAAAACAAACAGATATAAGAAAAGGCGGATATTATCCGCCTTTTTTGTATATTAAATTATAACTTATCAAAATAATCCTTTGCTTCCTTAAGCATTTTAATTATCTCGATATGCTGGGGACATTTGGTTTCACATGCTCCGCATTCAACACATTTTTCGGGTCCGTTGCCTCTGTTTAATATGCTTTGGTACGTGTCGTAAAATTCCTTGTTGTTTTCAAACATTGCGTGAGAATTATACATGGAAAATATATCGTGAATACCAACACCCTGTGGGCATGGGGTGCAGTAGCTGCATTTTGTGCACCCTACCTTTATACGTGCCTTGAGCTGCGCAACCGCCTTGTTTACAGCCTCTATTTCATCATTCGGAACACTTCCCGGGGCGGCGTTTTCAAATATACGCTTGTTATCCTCAAGCTGCTCAAATGAATTTATTCCGCTTAGTATAACCATAATGTTTTCATTATTATACAGCCAGCGGAAGCATTGCTCGTGAACGGGGCGTGGAGATACCTCATTCCAATACGGCAAAATATCACGCGGCATATTTTCGTTTACAAGCCTGCCTCCCTTAAGTGAGCCCATTGTTACAACGGGTATGCCCTTGCTTTGGGCGTAGGCAAGGTTCTCAAGGGTTTGGGAGTCCATGGCATTAAGATATATCTGGCAGAAATCCCAATCGTAAAGGTCTATGGCCTTTTTGAAAAGGGACATATCGTCGTGGAATGAAAAGCCTGCGTAGCGTATTTGCCCCAGCTTCTTTTTTTCGTCCAGCATTTCCAAGAGATGGGCGTTAAGCGCGTTGGGGAGAGTGCCCTTTTCAATGGAGTGTAAAAGATAAAAGTCAATTCTGTCAGAGCCTATTTTCTCAAACTGTCCCCTGAATATTTCCTCCGCCTCTTCTCTTGATTTAAGCGTCCACATAGGCATTTTTGTAGCGACGTTTGTGCGGTTTCTGTATCCGTCTGCAAAGGCCTTGCCCAAAAGCGTTTCCGCAAGAGAATCACTGTAAAAAACAGCGGAATCAAAATAATTCACTCCCGCATCGATTGCGCCGCGTATAAGCCTTACGGATGTATCTATATCAACCTTGCCGTTTTCATCTCGCGGCAAACGCATTGTTCCCATACCGAAGGTTGATATTTTTTCGTAATTAAGTTTTTTGAATTGTCTGTAATACATAATAAGCCGGCTCCACTACAATATATGTACGAATATTCTACCATAATTAAAAATAAGGTACAAGAGGAGAATGTACCGAATAGCTTTTTTACGAATTATAAAAAAATTTAAGAAAAGAAGAGGTGTTTTTTTTGAAATTATGCTGTTGAAATTGAAAAAAATGTGGTATAATAATCCTTGTTATTTTTTGAGTAGGTGGAGGGCATATGGACAACCGTCCTATAGGAATATTTGATTCCGGTCTTGGTGGTCTTACTGTCGTCAAGGAATGTATGGATATTCTTCCCGGTGAAAATATTACATACTTTGGCGATGTTGCTCGCATCCCCTACGGTACGCGTTCAGAAGAAACGGTGCGCCGTTATTCACTTCAGTGTACGCGTTTTTTGCTTTCTAAGGGTATTAAGATGCTTATCATAGGCTGCAACACAGCCTCGGCAAGAAGTCTTGAGATTATTCGCAATACTGTGGATATTCCCGTTATAGGTGTTATCCGTCCGGGTGCAAGGGCGGCTGTAAGGGCAACAAAAAATTCAAAAATAGGCGTTATCGGTACTATAAGCACAATTTCAAGCGGCGCCTATGAAAAGGAAATAAAAAATATTTCCCCCGAGGCAGACGTTGCTTCTGCCGCATGCTCGCTGTTTGTTCCTATTGTGGAGGAGGGCTGGTCCGATACGGAGGTGGCAAGGGCGGCCGCAGATAAATATCTCTCACCCGTGAAGGCTCACGGCGTGGATACTCTTATTTTGGGATGTACCCACTATCCGTTACTTAAGAAAACGGTTACGGGCTATATGGGAGAAGGGGTAACCCTTATAAATCCGGCTTATGAAACGGTGCTGGAAGCAAAATCACTTTTGGGAAAAAGTGGTATGCTTGCAGAGGGGAACGGTAATCCCCATTATGAATATTATACAAGTGACTTTTCACCGAAGTTTGTCCAGATATGCAGTGAGTTTCTTCACTCGGACATACAGTTCTGCGAAAAGGTCGATATAGAAAAATATTAAGAAGGTAGGGTCTTATTATGGGAGCTAAATACATTTTTGTAACAGGCGGAGTTGTTTCTTCACTTGGTAAAGGCATTACAGCAGCATCTTTGGGTCGTTTACTTAAAAACCGTGGTGTAGGCGTTTTTATGCAGAAGTTCGATCCTTATATCAACATGGATCCCGGCAGAATGAGTCCTCTTCAGCACGGCGAGGTTTTCGTTACTGAGGATGGCGTTGAGGCGGACCTTGACCTGGGCCATTACGAGCGCTTTATAGACGTTAGCCTTAATACAAATTCAACTGTTACAAGCGGCAAAATTTATTGGAGCATATTAAACCGTGAGCTGCAGAACGGCTTCAACGGAAAAACAGTTCAGGTAATTCCTCATGTAACAAACGCAATAAAGGAGCGTGTGTATGCTTCCGGTAATCAGGAGGGTGTAGACGTTGTTATTACAGAAATCGGCGGCACCGTTGGCGATATCGAAAGCCTGCCCTTCCTTGAAGCGATAAGGCAGATATCAAACGAGGTCGGAAGCAAAAACTGCATGTTTATCCATGCAACTCTTCTTCCTTATCTTAGCAAGGCAGGCGAAATCAAGACAAAGCCTACCCAGCACAGCGTTAAGGAAATGAGAAGCATCGGTATTCAGCCCGACGTTATTGTTTGCAGAACAGAGATCCCCATAGCAGAGGATATCAAAAAGAAAATTGCTCTCTTCTGTAACGTACCCGAAAGAAACGTTGTTGAGAATATTGACGCAGACGATCTTTATGAGGTTCCCCTCCTTCTTGAAAAGGAGCATCTGGACGATATCGTAGTTGACCACCTTGGCCTTGAATGCGGTAAGGCAGATATGACACAGTGGGAAAAAATGATAAACAATGCAAAGAACACCACAAGAAAAGCAAAAATTGCATTGGTTGGTCAGTATGTTGCGCTTCACGACGCATACTTAAGTATTTCCGAGGCTCTTTCACACGCAGGCCACGTGTACAATACAGACGTTGAAATCAAGTGGATACAGTCTGAGGACGTAACTGCCGAAACGGTAGACGCTCTTCTTGGTGATGCAGACGGAATTCTTGTTCCCCCCGGTGAGGAAAAGAGCGGTATAGAGGGTAACATCCTTGCAGTAAAATACGCAAGAGAAAACAAGATTCCCTTCCTTGGAATTACCTTGGGTATGCACTGCGCAGTTGTTGAGTTTGCACGTAACGTTCTTGGTTTGAACGGCGCGGACAGCGTACAGTTTGTTGTAAATCCCGCAGATGCAGTTATCGTAAATGGCTCAGGCACACGTAAGGGTGCATACCCCTGCAAGCTTACAAAGGGCTCAATGTTCGAGGCTATTTACGGCGCAAACGATATTTCAGAGCGTCATCGCCACGCATACGAGGTAAATAGCGATTATGCGGAAAGGCTTGAGGCTGCAGGCTTCAGGGTTGCAGGCGTCTGCCCCGACAATTCGTACATAGAGGCATTGGAGCTTGAGGGTCATCCCTTCTTTGTTGGCGTACAGTTCAACAGTGAATATAAGTCCCGCCCCACAAAGCCCCATCCGCTTTTCCTGAGCTTTATAAAAGCAATAATGAAATAAGTCTTCTTTTGAAGAAAGGTATTATAAATAATGGCTGTTAAAATTCAGCATGGATATGCACCCGCGAAAATCAATTGGTTTTTGCGGGTGTTGCATAAGAGAAAAGACGGTTATCACAATATTGATACCGTAATGCAGACCGTATCTCTTTTTGACGAGCTTACCGTAACCCTCACAGGCGGCGAGGACACAATGGAGATAGTGGATGAGCTTGGTAACAGAATAGAAAGCATCCCTACGGATAAAAGTAATCTTGTTTTCAAGGCGGCAGGCGCCCTTGGCGTTAAGGGTGTTCACGTAAGGCTTGTAAAACGGATTCCCTCATGCGCGGGAATGGGCGGCGGAAGCTCCGATGCAGCGTGTGCTCTGAAGATATTTAATTCGCTTTTTGAACTTGGGCACAGTAATAAGGAGCTTGAGAAAATTGCTCTTACCATAGGCTCTGACGTTCCGTTTTTTATCAATGGCGGAATTCAGCGCGTCGTTGGCAAGGGTGAGGTCTGCTGCGGATATAAAGCAAGGGAATATGAGCTGGTAGTAATAAAGCCCTCCTGCGGTATAAACACAGGGGAGGCATACAGGTATATAGATTCAATTCCCAGAAATTCAGCCACGTCCTCTGAGCATTTTATGAAGGAATACAGCGAGGGCAGATACAGCTTTGCTTACGCAATAAATGAATTTGAGCTTCCTGCACTTGCTATGAATAATGAAATAGAGGGCGCTATGAACGTACTTAAGGGTAAGGGTGCATCTCACGTGTGCCTTGCGGGAAGCGGTTCCTGTGTGTTTGGCGTTTTTGAGGGTGCCGATATTGCAGATGCTGTTTTTTTCGAGCTGAAAAACTGTGGGTATGAGGTGTACAGAGCAAAAACAACGTCATGATTAAGGATATAAGGTGAAAAAAGAGCTTTGATGTAAGCTCTTTTTTTGTAATAAAAAAAGATACCGAGGTATATGGATTAGTATGTGTAAGCTTAACTATATCAGAACAGGCGGTATTTATGGGCAAGGAAATAAAAAATGCGGTAATAATATTTTTTAGTGTAGTGCTTTTTGCGGTAATATCAGTAATACTCTTCTTTCAAAACGGTAAAGATGAGACTTTGCAGGCCCGTGTGCGTATAAACGTAGTGTCAGCTTTATACGCTACGCAAATAGAAAATGCAAAAATATACTGTCCTCAAAGCGGGCTTGAATACCTGCCCAACGAGGAATTTATTATAGATGCTGAAATGATGCATCCGTATAAAATATTTCCTTGCGTTTTTGTTGTAGAGGCACAGGGGTATCTGAAAAGCGTGGTGTACGCCTTTACAGAGATATCCGGGGATAAGTGCAGCACGTTAACGGTAAATATGTTTGAGGATGACAAAAGCCTTGGCATAAGCGCCGTACCCCTGGTTATTTCACCCGGGCAAAATGTTACGGAGTACATAGCAGGCAATACAAATTTTAATGTTGACTGAGGGCTCAAACAATTATATAATGAGCTTACTTACTATGTACGGAAAGGGTGTAAGACCGGTGTTTTTTGATAAGGATAATATAATTTTAGATAAAGCCGCATTTATGACAAACAGCGGTAAACAAACAAAAATATCGGTAAGAAATGGGTTTGAGGGCAAGCTTAAGTGGAAAAGCCTTGATGAAAGCGTGGCAGCTGTTGATGAAAACGGCGTTGTTACCGCAATAAAAAGGGGTGAAACCACAGTTGTTGCCTCCTGCGGGGAGAAGTCTGCAAAATGTATTGTTACGGTTGATTACGACGCGCAGAACCCAATAATTCCTCATACCTGGGGGCTTTATATTGCAGACGGCGAGCCCCACGTATATGACGGTGTTATGTACGTTTACGGCTCTCACGATGAGCCCGGCGGCGTGGCTGAGGACGGTACAGAGGGCTGGTGCTCCTACGATTACCACGTAATTTACTCTGAGGATATGAAAAATTGGGTGGATGCAGGTGTTTCGTTTACATTTGAGCAGGTTCCCGTAGAATACAGGGGAGAGGGTGCCATACGCCTTTGGGCGCCTGACGTTTTCAGGCATCCCAAAACAGGTAAATTCTACCTTCTGGCATGCTCCAACTGGGGAAGATGGTTTGTAAGCGAAAGTGATTCGCCTATAGGCCCGTTCTTAAACCCAAGGCAGATAACAAAGGGTGGCGTGGTTGAAAATATAGGCGACCCATCCGCTTTGGTGGACGAGGAAACAGGGCGTATATTCGTAGCTAATCCGGGCAGTGATTTCTACGTTTGTGAGATTGATGCTGACGACGTTACAAAAATGCTTCCTGAAACGTACAGGTCTGTTAAGCCTTATATGACAAAGGACTATCATCCCTTTGAAGGCCCCTCATTCCGTAAGCGCGGAGAATATTATTACTATATTTATATCCAGGATATAAAGCCCACTCCCGATATGCATCCTACACGTATGGCATATCTTATGGCGAAGGACCCTCTCGGTCCGTACAAATACGGCGGACTTATCATAAGTACCTACGATTTCAACAATGCAACCAACGTACACGGCTCAATCGAGGAATTTAACGGAGAGTGGTATGTATTTTATCACACGAACGTACCGGATATGGCTATGTCAAGAACAATGTTCGTGGATAAAATAACCTTTAATGACGACGGCACTATAAACGAGGCGGAGCGCACCACCTCAGGCTTCAAGGGCGCCTTTGTAAAGGGTGAGCGTATTTATGCAGGCGGCGCTGTGGACTATATAAAGGGCAGGGACGATAAGCACTACGTTTCCAGATGCGAAAGAAGGGCAGACGGCAGAGTTACAAAGATAAACGACGTTCCCTACGTATATTTCGACGAGGCAGGCCAGTACATAGGCTATAAATACGTAAACTATACAGGTGTTGACGCAATAAGCATTTCAGCCCTGAGCGACGGTGATGCAACCCTTAAGGTAATGCTTGCCCCTGATTCAGAGCCTATTGCAAAAATCAGGCTTAACAGTACAAACGGCGAATACAATGTGTTTACAGCTGAAATCTGCGGTATTACAGAAAGCCGTGCGCCGTTATACTTTGCTCTGGAGGATGGATTTACTGCTTCACAGGTGCAAATGGAATGGATAGATCTTATTTAATGAAGGAATACTATATGGAAATAGAAAAGCTTAAAGAAAGCCTTAGCGTATGTAAGGTAGCATCTGTTAAAGATATAAGCCTTGACGTTGAGCCATGCTTTGTAGGAATAACCAATGAGGAAATATCCCTTGTTTGCTCCACGCAAAATGTGCCACTCAATACCGTAGCCCGAGAGGATGGATGGGGTGGCTTCAAAATAAGCGGCGTGCTGGATTTTTCTTTGGTAGGAATTCTTGCAGGTATATCGTCAATACTTGCAGATGGGAAAATAGGAATATTTGCAATTTCAACCTACAACACAGACTATATTCTTGTAAAGAAAGAAAACTTTTCAAGAGCAGAGGAGCTTCTTAAAAATAACGGATATACAGTAAAAGGATAATCTTAAGATTATCCTTTTTTATATCTTAAATATTCGCTTTATAAATTCCACTATTTTAAGCCGTATTTTTATTTTGGGCCGTGTAAAAATATTGTTTTCTTCATTACTGTCTGTATTGTCGTCAAGACACATTGGCGGGAACATTACACACCACCAGTTTTCTCCCTCGCCCTCCCCGATAACTATCCTTAATGCATCGTAGTACCCCGCAGGGTAAGTGATATCGGCATAGGTACGCTGGGGTATATAGGTATTTACGTATTGAGCGCTTACGTTTATTTTTTCTCCTGCGGCAACAGAGGCGGTATTTTTTATAGCCTCAAGGTTTTCCTCTATCAGCCTTTCTGCCTGGGCCTTACTTTCTGCTTGGGATAAAATATGAGAATATTCGTTTAATACGGCATCCCTCACCGTAAGCTTTTGCGCCTGGTCGGATGAGGAGTTGCTGTTGGCGATTACGTGAAGCCTTATTATGTTTTTGGCTGACGTATCGGGTACGTATTCAACGTCAAGCATACATAAAATAAATGCAATACCCAATGCTGTAATAATGATGCGCTTTATATTTCTCATAAAAAAATCACCGTGCCTTTTTTGTTGGTACGGTGATTATTGACTTATAAAATGTATTTTATTCCTTATCTGTCGTTATAACGTATGCTCCCGTTTGAAAAATCTATAACGCTTATTTTGTTTATGAACTGTACTCTGTCTACAGTGAGCATACGCTTATCCTCGGCGCTCGTTAAATCGTTAACGCCAATCATAAGGCTTACGTTTTCAAGCTCGGGCTGTTCCTCCTGAATCTGTGTGAAATCGGCATAAAGAACGTTGGCAAGATATACTGCGTTATCCCTGTCCTTATTGAACATAAGCACTGCAACACAGTCCTCCTCGTAGCGGGCTACGTAGTCGTTCTTTTTAAGTGAACGGGAAATAAGGTCTGCAATAGTTTTTACAAGTATATGGCCTGCGGAATAACCGTATTTTTTTCTGTATTCTGTGTAGCCGTCTATATATACCATCAGGAGCGCCATATTAAAGCCCTGCTCCTTGTGGCGCTTTATGCCGTTGGAAAGTATTTCCTCGAAATAGTATCTGTTAGGTATGTTGGTAACGTAGTCTGTCTTCATTACCTGCTCAATCTTTTTGTTGTTGGAAAACATATTGTCAGAATACTTCTGAAGCTCTGTTATAACACTGTCCTTAAGATGAAGCTTTTCGTTAAGTGAGCGGTTTAATTCGTCAACGTAAAGAACGTCATTCTTTACAAGGCAAACCATAGTTGCAGGTATTATCATTATAATAAGCTGTGTAACCATCTGCATTACGTCTATATTTGCGTTTACAGGTGAAACTGCGTAATAAATCGTTCCGAGTATGAAGGACAGGAATATAAAATACAGAGGGAAAAGCATTGCCTGCCTTATAATAAACAGTGCGTAAAGAGGGAAGAAGGCTGTCCCGTTCCAAAAAACGGAAAAGAATATTATAAATGCCGCATCTACTAACTCCAAAAGCAGATTAAGGGGCTTTTTATACGGTACAGCATAAAGCATAGGCTTGAATAAGAGAAAAACTGCGTATAAGGGGGCTATGTAAAATTCTATACGGTATATGTTTTTTGAGTTCCAGGGTAATAAAGCATAAATCAAAATGATAAATATGCTTATTATACGTATTATTCTTTCGCGCTTTATCATATTATGCTTTCCTCCTGAATCTGAAATATTTTATCATAATAGGTTGTTTTATGCAATTACTTAGGGTTTATATATTTTTGCGTATGGTAATAAGCCTTTGAAGGTCGTTATTGTATTCCTCTGTAAGGGCTCTGTTGTATATGATTGCTGCGGGGTGGTAAAACGGTACCAGCAGGAATTCAGTACCGTTCAGTGCGGTGGGGATAGCTGTGCCGTGAACGTCCCCGATTTTAATGCCTTTATCACCGAGCACGCTGTAAAGAGGCGTGTTTCCAAGAGTAACAACTATTTTAGGTGATATTATTTTAAGCTCTCTGTGAAGATAGGGCATCATACCCTCAATTTCCCTTGCAGTAGGTGTGCGGTTGGATACCGTTCCCTTTGGAGATACCTTTGTGGGACGGAATTTTACGGCGTTTGTAATGTAAATTTCCCCTCTTTCGTATTGAAGAACCTCCAAAAATGCGGAAAGGTTTTTTCCTGCCTTGCCAACGAAGGGCTTGCCCTGCTCCTCCTCCTGCCTTCCGGGGGCTTCACCTATAAAAACAATGGGTGATAAGGGGTCTCCTTCACCGAAAACAAGCTTTGCATCGGGGTATGCCAGGGCGATATCATTATTTAAGCGGTCTCTCTCGTTTTTAAGATAAGATATGTCCTTATTCATTTTCCGTAATATCCTCAAGACGCTTTTTTATCTGCTTGAGGTCCTCCCAGGCTTCCTTTTTCTTGCTTTCATCTCTTAAAAGAGCAGAGGGGTGATATGTGGGGATCATGGGGATTCCGCCTTTTTCGTACCATTTACCTCTGTCCCGTGTGATTCTTATATCGTTATCAATTATATATCTTGCGGCTGTTGCCCCGAGGCATACAACGATTTTAGGTCTTATAATTGCGAATTGCCTTCTTAAAAACGGAAGACAGGCCTCTGCCTCCTCGCTGAAGGGTATTCTGTTTTCCGGCGGGCGGCATTTTACTATGTTACAGATGTAAACCTCCTCACGGGTAAGGCCAATGGAAGCAAGCATCTTTGTAAGAAGCTGACCTGCCGGGCCTACAAAGGGGCGACCTGTAACGTCTTCGTCGTGGCCGGGACCTTCTCCGATAAACATTATCCTTGCCATAAGGCTACCCTCACCGGGCACTGCCTTTTTTCTTTTTTTACATAACTGACAGCCCGTACATGAAAATATCTCCTCACTCAAGGCCTTCATTGCTTCGTTTTTTGTCATAAAATATTCTCAAAGCCCTTGTTCTGAACCTTCTTTTTTATACGCTGTATAGCGTTATCCACGGCCTTGGGCTGTTTGTTGAACTTAAGGGCTATCTCATTATAGGATTTCCCGTTAAGGTATTCGTAAAGAACGTCGTATTCAAAATCACTCAAAAGCTCGTTAAGCATATTTTTTGCATACTCAAGCTCCTCGCGGTGAATCATTTTCTTCATAGGGTCGCTGCTGGAGGAATCCTCTATTGTATCAAGGAGAGGTATTGTGGAATCCTCCTTATTGCCGTCGTCGTTATAAAGTGAAACGTAGGAATTAAGGGGGATATGCTTTTTGCGGGTGGCACTTTTTATGGCGGTTATTATCTGCCTTTTAATGCACATCTGGGCAAAGGTTTTGAAGGAAGCGTTTTTCTCCGGGGAAAAATCTCTTATGGCCTTTATAAGACCAATCATACCCTCCTGATACAGGTCCTCGTTTTCGGCGCCCTGAAGGAAGTAAGACCTTGCAAGCCCTGATATATACGCACCAAAGCGGCTGACGATGTATTCTATTGCCGTAACGTCTCCGTTTTGGGCGATTACGGCAACATCCTCAAGGCTTAAGGATACGTACTGCTTGTATTCGTTTGACTCTGTCATATATTTACAGTCTTTCCTTTATTTACTGCCCTTTAAGGCGATGCTTTTAAGCATTTCAAGTGTTTTGCTGTCCAGACGGTCCGAGAGCATATTCGGCGTATCAAAGCCCTTTTCCTGTACGGTATGGTTGCGCTCTGCGGTTGCCTTGCTCATATCCTCGATAAGCTCCCTTGCAGAAAGGCGTACGGCGCCTCTGGCAAATATTATTGTCTGCTCCAGATAGTCCGAGGTTGCAACCCATATTGTTGTGGTACGGGGAAGGTCGTCAAGAAGAATGGTAACCTGCCTTTCAATATAGGCGTCTGCGCTTTCTCCCTTTTTTGTATAAACTGTTGTTACGTTGTTGTTTGTTGTAACTGTACGGGTTTTATTTTCTCTGGAATATCCGTCGAAAACGATAATAATATTACTTCCTCTGTAAGCGGCATAATCCTCAACGCGCTTTGTAAACGCATCTCGGGCGTCCTCCAGCGATACCTTCATGGTTTCGCGCAAGCCTCTATCCTTATTGAGGATATTGTAACCGTCTATAAAAAGATATTCCGCCATTTTATATCAGCCTCTGCGTTGGCGAACAACCTCGTAGATAAGCACGCCTGCCGCTACGGAGGCGTTAAGGGAGTTTATTTTACCCTGCATAGGTATACCTGCGATAATGTCGCATGCGCTTGCAATGTTGTCTGTAAGGCCCTTATCCTCGCCGCCGATAACAAGGCCTACACCTGTGGTATAGTCTATTTTATCGTACATTTCACCGCCTGCGTTGGCGCCTATTATCCATACGTTGTTTTCTTTAAGTGTTTCAATAGCCGCCTTTATATTCGTTACCTTTGCAATAAGCATATGCTCTGCGGCACCTGCGGAGGTTTTGATAACGGTAGGTGTAACACCAACGCTTCTGTGCACGGGGATTATTACGCCGTGTGCCCCTGCGCACTCGGTAGTTCTTATAATTGCACCGAGGTTGTGGGGGGAATTAAGGCTGTCTGCTATTATAACAAAGGGCTTTTCACCCTTTTCTGCTGCAAGGGCAAGAATATCATCTATCTCGCAATATTCAACGGGGGAGGTTATAGCAATAACACCCTGTGCATTGTCTGTTGAGCACATAGTATCAAACTTGCGCTTATCAACCTCCTGCACGGGGATTTTTGCACCTCTTGCTCTCTGCATAAGGTCTATATTTGAGCCCTTGAGTATGTATATTTTCTCAATTTTCTTGCCTGTACGCATAAGCTCCAATACAGGGTTGCGGCCCTCTATGGATGAGTGTGCGTCCTTTTCCTCATCCCTGGGCTTATTTGCGGCAGGGATGCTTCTGGGAGCGGAATGAGGCTTTGTGTTTTTTTCGAATTTATTGCCGGAATTGAAGGCAGCTGCCCTGGGGCGGCGTGAGGAACGCTCGTTTGAATCCTTGTAGGAGGAGCGCTCACCGTTATTTTTTTTGCTGTAAGAGGTTTTCATTAATTTATTACCTTTCGAAAGAATTATTTATCTGTATTTTCATTATCATTATCTGATTCGTGAAGCTTTATTACCTCGGAGAGTATCTGGCAAATACGCTCCTCATCGCCCTTAAGGAATAAAGCTCCCAGCAAGGCCTCAAAGGCTGTGGCGTAGTGGTAATCCATTTTGTTTGCGTTACGGGGAAGGGAGGTTATTTTTGTATTCCTTGCGTGGCGGATAATATCCTTCTCCTCCTCGGTGAAAAAATCGTCAAGGGCCTTTACGGAGTCTGCTTGGGCAGTAGCGTTAACAAAGCCTGTGATAATACTGTTAAGCTTTGCGCCTCTCAGCTGAGTTGCAGAAACAAAGTGGGTACGCATAAACAAATGCTCCACAGCATCTCCTATGTATGCCAGATTGTGAACAGGCATATTCATAATATCCTTGGGTATATTGGAGGACGTGCTGTCCGTTATTTTTTTTGCAAGGGATATACGTTTAATTTGCTCGTCCATTGATATCTCCATTTTTTAGCCAAAATCAACACATTACTCTTTATTATAACAGATAATAAAAATAAAAAAAAGATATATAGGAATAAAAGAAGAAAAAAACACATACGAATATGTATAAGTTTTATGAAAAAAACAAATATAAATCCGAGAAAGCCCTTGACAATGTGCTTTGGGTGGTATATAATATCACAGTAATTTGGTTTGGTCATATTGTTTGGCCGCTAATGCGGGAGTGACTCAGTGGTAGAGTGCCACCTTGCCAAGGTGGAAATCGCGAGTTCGAATCTCGTCTTCCGCTCCAAATTCGGCGACATAGCCAAGTGGTAAGGCACAGGTCTGCAAAACCTTTATTCCCCGGTTCAAGTCCGGGTGTCGCCTCCAGAAGAAAAAACGTCCAGTTTTTTGGGCGTTTTTTTCATTTTTAAGTCGTTTTTTAGTCGAAAACGGCCTTTTTTTATGCCAAATGGGTGAGTTTGACTGAAAAACGCTCTCGAAACATAAAAAT
>SVGI01000033.1 GCA_015056385.1 Clostridiales bacterium | reverse complement strand
TCCGATCTGTTGTTGATTACGGTGTAGGTAATCTGTTTTCATTAGGTGCCTCCTTAAAGAAAATAGGCGCCGAATATATAGTTACCAAGGATAAGGACGTTATAAAATCCGCAAAAGGAATAATTCTTCCGGGTGTGGGCGCGTTTGGTGATGCTCGTGAATTACTTTCCGCAAACGGTGTGGACAAGCTTTTGTGTGAGCTTGCAGGTGACGGGGTACCCCTTATGGGTATTTGCCTGGGTATGCAGCTGCTTTTTGATGAAAGCCATGAGTATGGTGTGCATAAGGGCCTTGGCCTTATAGAGGGTGTTGTCTCTATGATACCCCAGGGTGAAGGCATTAAAATCCCTCATATGGGCTGGAACAGCCTTGATATTTTAAGGCCTGATGAGGCTATTGTTAAAAATACACCTCAGGGCGAGTTTTTCTATTTCGTTCATTCATACTGCGCTACAACGCCTGCCCAAAATATTATTGCAACTGCGGATTACGGTGTGCCTGTAACGGCGCTTGTGGGTAAGAAAAACGTTGTGGGCGCTCAGTTTCATCCTGAAAAAAGCGGTGAGGCAGGGCTTAAAATGCTTAATGATTTTTGCAGTATGTGCAAATAAAAGAGGATAATATATGAGGATTTTTCCTGCAATAGATATAAAGGATAAAAAGGTTGTAAGGCTTTCAATGGGGGATTATGCAAGTGCAAAGGCATATTCGCTGGACCCATTGGAGGTTGCTCTTGATTTTGAAAAAAGGGGAGCCGAATATCTTCACGTTGTGGATCTGGATGGCGCAAAGGATGCAAGCACTGTTAACTTTGACGTTGTTCGAAATATAGTGGGCAATACGTCCTTAAAGGTTGAAATCGGCGGCGGAATAAGGGATGAGGAGCGCATAAAGAAATATCTTGATTGCGGTGTGTGGCGCGTAATTTTAGGCACTGCTGCAGTAAAAAACAGAGATTTCACACTTGAAATGATAAAAAAGTACGGTGATAAAATTGCCGTAGGCGTGGATGCCAAAAACGGCGAGGTTGCCGTAGAGGGATGGCTTGAGGGCAGCGGAGTTGATGCTTACACTCTCTGCAAAATGCTTTTCGAAAACGGTGTGAGCGAAATAATTTATACTGATATATCCCGTGACGGAATGCTTTCAGGATGTCCTGCGGATTTCTATAAAAGGCTTATAGAGCTTGAAAATTCAAGGGTTGTTGCATCAGGCGGTGTGGTATCTGTTGAGGATATAAGGGTGCTTAAGGCGGCAGGCTGCAGCGGAGTTATAATAGGTAAGGCAATATACGAGGGGCGTATATCCCTTGAGGAAGCCATAAAGGAAGCATCGGAGGAATAAATGCTTACAAAAAGAATAATACCGTGCCTTGACGTAAGAGATGCAAGGGTGGTTAAGGGTAAAAATTTTAAGGGCATTATGGATGTGGATGACCCTGTAAGGCTTGCCTCTCACTACAGCGGATGCGGTGCGGATGAATTGGTTTTTTACGATATAACCGCAACCCACGAGGGTAGAGCAATTTTTACAAATATACTTGAGGAAACTGCAAAAAACGTTTTTATACCTCTTACCGTTGGCGGAAGCATAAAAAGCGTAAGTGATTTCGACAGAGTCCTTAAATGCGGAGCAGATAAGGTAAGCGTTAATTCGGGCGCAATAAGAAATCCTTCCCTTATAAGCGAGGCGGCAAGGATATACGGCAATCAATGCGTTGTGCTTTCTATGGATGTTATGCGTGTGGATGGAAAATTCACCGTTTTTTCCGCTGGAGGCAGAATAAACGAGGGCATTGATGCTATAGAATGGGCAAAAAAGGGTGAGGCAGACGGCGCAGGCGAGCTTGTTGTAAACAGCATAGATACAGACGGCGTTAAGGGCGGCTTTGATTTGGAAATGCTGGAGGCAATAGTAAGCGCGGTAAGCATACCTGTAATTGCCAGCGGCGGTGCAGGTAAAAAAGAGGATTTCCTCGAGCTTTTTAAGAAGGTTGACGTAGACGCAGGCATTGCGGCGTCGGTATTCCACTTTGGCGAAATTGAAATAAATGAATTAAAAAAATATCTTGCCCAAAACGGTATAGCAGTACGTACAGGCAAGGGCATATAATAGTGAAGGGAAAATAAAATGTTTGATATTGAAACACTTAAATTTGACAGTAACGGCCTCATTCCCGCAGTAGTACAGGACTATTTCACAAAAGAAGTTCTTACTGTTGCATATATGAACAGGGAAAGCCTTGAGATAACCATAAACGAAAAAAGAACCTGCTTTTATTCACGCTCAAGGAAGGAGCTTTGGCGCAAGGGCGAAACAAGCGGCAACGTACAGCATGTTGTAAGCATTACTGCGGATTGCGATATGGATGCTCTTGTAGTGAAGGTAATAAAGGAAGGCCCTGCCTGTCATACAGGGGCGCAAAGCTGCTTCTTTAATCTTCTCTTTGAGGACGGCGTAAACGGGGATTTCAGCATATATGACCTTTATGAGCTTATCAAGGGAAGAAAAACCGAGATGCCCGAGGGCTCCTATACCACCTATCTCTTTTCAAAGGGTAAGGAAAAAATACTCAAAAAGGTAGGCGAGGAGTGTACGGAGGTTATTATCGGCGCCATGAAGGATGATAAGCCCGAAACCGTGTATGAAATAGCGGACCTTGCGTACCATATACTCGTGCTTATGATAGAGCAGGGTATAACAGTTGAGGACGTTATAGCAGAGCTTGCCTCAAGGCACGTTATAGATAAAAAGGAAAAACAGGAAAAAATGGCATAATACGGCAAAAATTGCATTTTATAATACAGTATGAAATGCAATGCTTGATTTTTTTTATGAAATCGTATAAAATATAGTGAAGAGGCGTATATTTATACGGATAAAGCAGGTAAGTCTGATTAAGATAAATCTGTGTATAATACTGTGCCTTTTAGAACGAAGGAGGTATCCCGATGGGTTTAACTTTTAATAATGAATCCGGCAACATAGTTATTGATAACGAGGTTATTGCTATGATAGCAGGCCACGTAACTATTAACAGCTACGGTGTTGTGGGAATGGCTTCAAAGAGAGTTACGGAGGATTGGGCAGAGCTTCTTGGTATAGAAAACGTTACCAAGGGCGTTGCTGTTGAAATAAACCAAAATAGAATATCAATATCGATTTCTGTTATAGTAAAATACGGTGTTGCTATTAAAACTGTTGCAGAAAACATTATAAGCGCAGTTCGCTATAATGTTGAAAAGCTTACAGGCATGAAGGTAGCATCCATTAAGTTTTCTGTTGAGGGCGTAAGGCTTTAATTTGGCCTTTGGTACCTTGTCGATTTGATATCCGGAGGAAATAATTTTGAAGTTTGAATACATAGACGGTGCTTTGCTTAAGGAAATGCTGCTTTTGGCTGCAAAGAATCTTGAGGATAATAAGGCCCGAATCAATGAAATGAACGTATATCCTGTTCCAGACGGAGATACCGGTACGAATATGTCGCTTACCATACAGTCCTCTGTAAGAGAGGTAATGCAGGTAAAAGACGTAACAGTTGCAAATATTTGTTCAGCTATATCCCGTGGCGCACTTAAGGGCGCAAGAGGAAATTCAGGTGTTATTCTTTCACAGCTTTTCAGAGGCTTCGTAAGGGCGGTGGACGGAAAGCAGAGCCTTACTATTGCCGATATGGCATTGGCTCTTAAGGAGGCGTCTGTAAGCGCGTACAAGGCAATAATGAAGCCTTCAGAGGGTACCATTCTTACCGTTGCCCGTGTAGTTGGCGAAAGGGCTATGGAGGTTGCTCCCCTTACAACAGATTTTGAAACCTTCTTTGATGCCGTTGTAGCCGCAGGTAAGAATATACTTAATCAGACACCTGAAATGCTTCCCACACTTAAGCAGGCAGGCGTTGTAGATGCAGGCGGTATGGGCTATTACTGCATACTCAGCGGCTTTGCAATGGCATTCAAGGAAAATGCAAAATTCTCTATTGCCGATTATGCCACAGCAGGCGCTAATGACAGCGCTCCCAACGCCTTTGATACCTTTGTAGACGATCACGATCCTGAATCTATAAACTTTGCGTATTGTACGGAATTCTTTGTTTATGAGGATGAAAACGTGCTTCCCGCAGATATAGAGGATATATTCAAGGCGGAGTTTGGCCCTAAGGGCGACTGTATGCTGGTTATATATCAGGATGGTATAGTAAAAACTCATATCCATACAAACGATCCTCTTTCCATATTAGGCTTTGCAATGAAATTCGGCGTTTTGCAGGACGTTAAAGTAGAAAATATGCGCTTGCAGAATGCAGAGGTTAATGCGGCAAAGAAAAAGGCAGCCCCCAAGAAGAAATACGGCATAGTTGCTGTTGCCTTGGGTGATGGAATCAGGCGCATATTCAAGGATCTTACTGTTGACGTTATAGTGTCCGGTGGCCAGACAATGAACCCCAGCACAGACGATATAGTACGTGCAATTGAAAAGTGTAACGCTGAATGTGTTTTTGTGCTTCCCAACAATAAAAATATTGTTATGGCGGCTACACAGGCAAAGGAGCTTTGTGAGTGCGACGTCCGCGTTATTCCCACAAGAAGCACAGCTCAGGGTATATCAGTTCTTGTAAGCTTTGATCCCGATGCTTCAGCAGATAAGAACGAATCTCAGCTTGTTGCAGCACTTGATAACGTTACCACAGGCCAGATAACGTATTCAATAAAAGATACAATGATAAACGATATCCAGGTTAAGCAGGGTGATTATATTGCTCTTGTAAACGGTAAGCTCAAGGCATCCTCAAAGGTGCTTGAGGAATCTGTAAGAGGAATGATAGAGAACATGGTTACCGAGGATAGCTACATAGCTACCGTATACTACGGTGAGGATGTTTCAGAAGCGGATGCTAACAAAATAGCTCAAATCGTAGAGGAAGCATATCCCGATATTGAGGTAGAGGTATATCACGGCGGCCAGCCCGTATATTACTATATGATAGCTGTAGAATAATAAAAAAGGGTATTAAGGGGTGCTTGCACCCCTTTTTTTGACTGTATTATGTATTTACTTGAAGATAACGTAGAAAAAATAAAGGGAATAGGCTCAAAAAAGGCACAGGCATTCAGTGCTATGGGTATAGAAACCGTAAAGGATCTGATCTATTACTTCCCCAAAAGGTACTCCTCCTACACGCTGTGTAATTCTCCCGAGGAAATAGAAAGGGACGGCGCTTATATATTCCCCATTGTTTACGACGGGCGTGCCGTAGTGAAGCGCTCCTATAATTCTACAAAATATACGGAATGGACTATACTCCTTAATGGCGGTAAAAGGCTTCAGATGCTGTGGTTTAACCAGCCGTATATATCAAAATCACTGGAAAAGAACGTAAAATATACGGTAAAGGCAAGCGTTGAGCTTGAAATAAACACTGTAAAAATAATAAACCCCGTATTCACCAAGGAGGCAGGTGAAGCCTTGAGTACGGCTGATAACGGGCAGTATTTCGAGCCTGTATATACCTCGGGTGCAATTTTGAAATCCTCACAGATAGGTAAAACAGTACGCGAGGTGTTTAGTGAGGGTTGTGAGGTAAAGGAAACTCTTCCCCCCGATATACTTGAAAAATATTCTCTGGCCCCACTGGGTGATGCATTGAGAATGATACATATGCCACAGACCGCTGACCAGCACAACAAGGCTTTGGAGCGCTTTGTATTTGACGAGCTTTTTACACTTGGGCTTCGTATAGAGCTTTCAAAGGCAAAAAGGGCTATGCAAAGCGGGTGCGGTATATCGGTAGATACACAAAAAATGAATGATTTTACGTCCTCCCTTGGATATACCCTTACAAATGGGCAGAAAAACGCTTTGGATGCTATATTAAAGGACCTTGGAGAGGAAAAGCCCATGAACAGGCTTTTGCATGGGGACGTTGGCTGCGGTAAAACGGTGGTAGCCCTTGGCGCCTGCTACGGTGTATCTACGGCAGGAGGGCAGTCTGTAATAATGGTACCCACAGAGGTACTTGCAAGGCAGCATTTCGAATCTGCAAGCAGGGTACTTGCGCCCCTTGGTGTGCGTGTTGGGCTTTTGTGCGGAAAAATGCAGAGGTCTGCAAGGGAAAATACGAAAAAGGCTATTGCAAGCGGCGAAATAAACGTGCTTATAGCAACTCACGCCGTTATATCAGACGACGTTTCCTTCAAAAATCTTACCCTTGCAGTTACCGATGAGCAGCATAGGTTTGGTGTTAAGCAAAGGGCAAGGGTATTGGCAAAGGGCGAGGGTGTAAATATGCTTGCAATGAGTGCCACACCTATTCCAAGGACGCTTTCTCTTACGCTTTTCGGTGATATGGATATAAGTGAAATAAGTGAGCTTCCTCCCGGAAGGACTCCCATTAAAACCTATTACGTAAATACGTCAATGTCCCAACGGATATCCAATTTCGTGAGAACACGTATTGAAAGCGGTGAACAGGCGTATATAATATGCCCCATGATAGACGAGGATGACGGTGAAAAGGCCTCTGTAAACGAGGTTTACACGCGCTTTGCTCTGAAGACCTTTAAGGGCATTTCCGTAGGTATGATGCACTCAAGGATGTCCAAGGAGGATAAAGAGGAGGTAATGGCAAAGTTTGCCGCAGGTCAAATTAAAATATTGGTATCCACTACCGTTATAGAGGTAGGGGTAAACGTACCTAATGCAACTGTGATGGTTATTGAAAATGCGGAAAGGTTTGGGCTTTCACAGCTTCACCAGCTTCGCGGGCGTGTTGGCAGAGGAGATAAAAAGGCGTACTGCATTCTTGTAACAGACAGTGAAAATAAGCGCACAATAGAGCGTATGAGGGTGCTTTCATCCACTACAAACGGCTTTGAAATTGCCCAGAGGGATCTGGAAATGCGGGGCGCAGGGGAAAGGTTTGGCTTAAAGCAACATGGGGACGGGCTTTTCAAATACGCCCGACTGCCAAGGGATACAGACTTTTTAAGTGATATCCGCGCTACCGTTGAAGCTCTTCTTAGGGATGATGAAAGGCTTAAGCAAATAGATTTTAATTATCCTGAGGATATAATCAATATACTCAACTGAAAACAGAAAAATTAAAGAGAGATTTATTCTCTCTTTTTTTGTTTATTAAAGTTGCTTTAAGGTGGGGCCGGTATAATAAAACCGTAACGGGACGTATGAATAAAGCGTCGTCTTATGCAAAGTATATAATGAAACAGAAGGTATAGCGTGAAAAATGTGCTTTTTTCACGCGGGTTTTGTGGCCTTCGCTACGGTCGCGACGGCGATTTTGCGACGCAAAAACAGCCCTGATTCCGTGAAGAAAGGAAGGCTTTCCACAAACGAAAGCCACGGTTATTAAAATGGATAAATTTGAAATAGAAAGCTTTAACAGTACATCCCCGCGTGAGCCTCGTCGCGGTATAGGGTGGATTACTACTGCAGTTGTTTGTGTGGTATGCCTGGTTGTAGGTGGTATGGGCGGCGCGTTTATATCGGATAAGGTTAGTATAGTTTCCCCGGAGGCTACACTCTCACCCTCTGCAACAATAGAAAACACCCCCTTTAATACACCGGGACCGGCGGCTACACCCCCCGTTAATTCAGGTGATAAGGTTTTTACCCAGGAAACTAATACACAGGCGCTTTCCCCGTCTGCAATATACGAAAAATCCATATCCAGCATAGTGGGTATTGTTACGGAGGGTATTACCACAAACGTATTCGGTTACCAAAGCGAGTTTGCATCTACGGGCTCAGGTTTTGTAGTGGGCAAGGAGGGGTATATTGTTACAAACTATCACGTTGTTGAAAACGGAAGTAAATTCTCTGTGTCATTTTTTGATTCCACAAGCTATGAGGCCTCTCTTATCGGGGCAGACGAGGACAACGATATTGCCCTTCTGAAAATAGAGGGTGATGACTTTAGCGAAATAGTTGCGGGGGATTCTGATGAGCTTATTGTAGGCCAGGACGTTGTTGTTATAGGCAACCCCCTGGGAGAGCTTACTTATACTATGACAAGAGGTATATTAAGCGCCCTGGACAGAAGAATAAATATAACGGGAACACCTATAAGCATGTTTCAGATAGATGCGGCGGTAAATTCGGGTAATTCAGGAGGACCCGTTATAGATGCTGCGGGAAACGTTATAGGCGTTGTAACAGCAAAGCCCAATTCAACCGGGGTAGACGGCATAGGCTTCTGTATTCCCATAAATGACGTAAAGGAAATAGTTTCGGATATTATAGAATACGGATACGTTACAGGAAAGCCCTTTGCGGGCATATCAGGCTTTACCGTAACCTCGCAAATGTCCAAATATTACAGGGTGCCCGAGGGCTGCTTTGTGCAGAGCGTTTACGAGAATTCCGCAGCAGCGGCAGCAGGTATAGAGGTTGGGGACGTTATAATACGTTTTGATTCAAAAGAGGTAAAATCCTACGAGCTGCTTAAGACCCTTGTTAAGGAAAAGAGCGTGGGAGACAGTGTAAGCGTGGTGTTTGTAAGAGGGGGCGTTGAAATGACGGTTACCATGGTAATCGGTGAATACACCTCAGGCATAACGGGCATCACAGGTGATAGCCCCGTTTAATATAAAGGACCAATAACCAAAAAAGGGCGGCAGAGAAAGCATATTTTTCTCTGTCGCCCTTGGTTTTTAACTTTTGGTATATTAAAATTCGTCGTTAAAGCCCTTGAAGCCGGAGCCTACAACCTCTGCAACAGGGGTTATAAGCATAAATGCATTTTTGTCTGTGGCGTGTACTATTTGCTTAAGCTTTGCAACGCTGAACTTTTCAACGGTGCACATAAGTATAATTCTTTCCTCGCCTGTAAAGCCGCCTACGCCGTGAAATTCTGTTACACCTCGGCCTATTTGAACGTATATCTGACGCTTTATTTCCTCCGGTGAGGATGTGATTATATAAACGTTACGTGAAATGTTTATTCCGTCCAGCACAGTATCAACAGCCTTAAAGGATAAGAAAATCGATATCAACGCGTATATAGCGGCGCTTATGTTAAACATAAAGCCGGATATTGCAACAACTATAAAATCCACGATAAGAAGAAGCGCAGTTGTTCTTAATGCAGGGAAATGCACGTGTATTATTTTTGCAACAAGGTCAGTACCGCCGGTAGAGGTGTTTGTACGGAATACGAAGCCAAGCCCCGTACCGAACATTGCTCCGCCTATAAGGGCGGCGGCTATTTTATCTATATTAACAGCGGGGAATGGAACGTAGTCTATAACCATACTGAGTATAAAGGTTGATATAAGAGAACGCGCGGTAAACCAGAAGCCAAGCTTCCAAAAGGAAAGAATGAATAGAGGTATGTTAAGCACAAGCATCCATACACCTGTGTTAAGGCTTGTTATTTTGGATAAAATCAATGAAATACCGCTTAAGCCACCGGGAACGATGTTGTTGGGAGCAAGAAATACTGCAAAAGCAACAGCGGTAATTAGAGACCCCATAATTAAAAAAACTGTATCACGAAAGCGCTCCATTAAAGGGCTTATTTTGCGGCGCTCTTTTGTTTTGTATTCTGCCATAAGATAATTCCTTTCTCAATATAAGTATATTATACCAAATTTGAAGCAAAAAATCACTAATTAAGAGTTACATACGCTGTAACCTGTATATGAGTACTCCCATATTATGTAAGGAATGCAGATAAAGGCATTTCAAGAAAGGACGGTAACATATATGGCATTTAATCTGGGCTGCAACAACGGCTGCAACGACAATTCATGGTGGATAATAATCCTTGCGGTTATTTTGCTTTCCTCCTCCGGATGCGATTCTTGCTCAGGCGGCTGCAACAACGGCTGCAACAACGGGTGCGGCGGATTTCTGAGTAACATTTTTAATAATGAATGGATACTCATAATACTTTTGCTTCTGCTTTTTTCAAATGACGGCTGTGGCTGCGGCCTTTTCTCATCGGCAGAATAAATTTTAATTTTTTAGGCAGGGCGTTTTTTTGCATTCTCATTGGTTATAGTGTATAATATTTACAGATATACAGCCAAATGTATGTAAAAAAATCTTAAGGCAGGGGTTTTGTCAGTGGGCAAAAAAAGGTCGCATCCTATATTCAACGCGTTTAAGAAGGCGGTATCCATATTCTTTAAGGCACCGGAGATAAAGGTAGAGGGTGCGGATATGGGTGGTGGCCCTTATATGTACCTGGCAAATCACGTTGCCGCAAGCGGCCCCTTCAAATACGCCCTGTTTTTTCCTTGCTCATTCAGGCCCTGGGGTACACACGAAATGTGCGGGAATTATAAGGAGCGCTGGAAATACCTTTACCACGTTTTTTATATACAGAAAAAGGGCTACTCAAAGTTTAAGGCCTTTGTGGTTGCCACACCGTTTGCCCTTATTTCAAGGCTTCTTTACAACGGTATAGAGCTTATTCCTACCTATAAGGACGGGCGCCTAAAGAAAACTGTAAGGCTCAGCTGTGAAGCGTTGCGGTCAGGAAAAAGCCTTCTTATATTCCCCGAGGATTCAAACGAGGGGTACAAGGAGGTAATAGAAAAATTCTTCGGCGGATTTTTGGTTGTCGCCCAAAGGTATTATGCGCTTGAGGGCAGGGATATACCCATAAGGTGCGTTTATTTCAGTAGAGTCAAAAACGTTATTACGGTAGGTGAGCCTATAACCTTAAGTGAGGCTTCTGCGCTTATCGGAAAAGATGATAGGGATGCTCTTGCAGATTTTTTCAGGCAGAGAACAAATGCACTTGCATAAAAAATTATAAGGTCGTACGTTGTGTACGGCCTTTTTTATTGAAATAAAATTTTATATATGGTATTATAATTATATGCTTTATATAAAAAGGAAAAAGGCTTGTGTGGAGGTTTTATTTTGGTAAAGGAATTCATACACAATATGTCTCTTCAGGTGGGGACCTCAGGCTATGAGGAAAGCGTTTCCCGGTTTGTAAGAGGCGAGTTTGAAAAATATTGCGATGAGGTATCTGTGGACGAATATTTTAACGTTACAGGTATTATGCGCGGTGATAAGTGGGGTACCTGCCAGGAAGGCAAGAAATACCCCAGAATAATGATATGCGCCCATATGGACGAAATAGCAATGATGGTTAAGGAAATAGATGACGATGGCTTTATCAGGGTTTCCACAGTAGGTGGCTTTGATATGCGTCTTCTTCCGGGTCTTGAGGTTGTTGTTCATGGCAAGGAAGCTATTAACGGCATTATGGCGGCAAAGCCCAACCACGTTCAGGATGATAACGAAAAGGGTAAGGCTCTCGGTACGAACAGTCTGTTTATAGATACGGGCCTTTCTGCTCAAAGGGTTAAGGATTTGGTTTCCATAGGTGATATCGTTACCTACAACAGTGAAATGGGGGAGCTTAAAAACGGGCTTCTCTTCGGCAAGGCAATGGACGACAGGGCAGGTATTGCAATACTTATTGCAACTATGCTTGAGCTTAAGCGCTTCCACTTTGGCGCAGAGGTAAGCTTTGTTGCCACAGTGCAGGAGGAGGTTGGTACAAAGGGCGCTCAGATGGTTTCCTACAGAATTCAGCCCGATATAGGCGTAGCAATAGACGTTACACATGGCGCCTCTCCCGATGCTCCTGCCCCGGGTACTATCCCAATGGATAAGGGTATATGTATGGCCTTTGGCCCCAATATGCACCCCACTCTCTTCAACAGGCTTAAGAGTGTTGCTGATGAATATGCAATACCCTACGCAACAGAGCTGTGCAAGGGACCTACGGGTACGGATGCAAGAAGTATTCAGATTTCAAGAGAGGGAATTCCCACACTGCTGCTTGAGATTCCCTTGAGATATATGCACACACCCGTTGAGGTTATAAGCCTTGACGCCGTAAAAAAAGCAGGCAGATTACTTGCTAACTTTATAGCAGATATGAAGGAGGATTGGGAACAATGGACGACCTTCTGAAAAAATTATCCGAAATAGCCGGTGTTTCCGGTGATGAGGGCAGGGTAAGGGACCTTATAAAAGAGGAGGCCAAACCCTATGCTACGGATATGGTTACAGATGCTATGGGCAACCTCATAGTCTATAAAAAGGGTACGGTAGGCGCAAAGAAAGGCTTAATTGCCGCCCATATGGACGAGGTTGGATTTATAGTAAAAAGTATAAGCGACGACGGCTTTATCCGTTTTGACTCAATGGGCGGTGTGGATACGAGAACAGTGCTTTCACAGCGCGTTAAGGTTACACATAGCGATATAAAGGGTATATTCGGAATTAAGGCTATTCACCTTCAGGGCTGGGACGAAAGAAATAACCTCCTTGGTATAGGCAGCCTTTATGTTGACGTAGGCGCAAAGAATAAGGATGAAACCGGCGTTAAAATAGGTGATTACATTGCCTTCGATACTGAGTTTAAGGATTTTGGCGAGGGTCTTATGAAGGGTAAGGCGCTGGACGACAGGCTCGGCTGCGCAAACCTCCTTTATCTTATGAGAAACGAATACGAGGATGACCTTTATTTCTGCTTTACAGTACAGGAGGAAATAGGTACCCGCGGCGCATCTCTTTGCGCTAACAGGGTAAAGCCTGATTACGCTCTTATTTTGGAGGGCACGTTTGCGTATGACGTGCCGGACGTTCCTTGCGGCAAGGAGGTTACAAGGCTTGGGTGCGGACCTGCAATAACTGTTGCCGATAATACGGTTATTTGCCACAAGGGTCTTGTTAACAGGCTTATTGAGGTTGCGGAGGAAAATAATATTCCTCATCAGTTTAAGGGTCTTATTGCCGGTGGTACAGATGCGGGTGCTATCCGTACGGCAGTAGGCGGTGTTCCCGCAGGCGTTATATCCGTTCCCTGCAGATACCTGCATTCCCCCGTATCTGTTGCATCATGGGCAGATTTCGAAAATGTAAGAAAGCTGGCTTATGCCTGGCTTACTACGGATGAAAAATTTTAATTGAAAGGGTGTATTACAATGAAGGATTTTTTAATGGAGATTGCAGGTGTATTTGGTCCTGCAGGCGATGAAGGTCTTATTCGTGAATATATAACAGAAAAAATAAAGGATATAGCAGATGAAATAAGGGTTGACGCTATGGGAAACCTTATTGCTCTTAAAAAGGGCAGCGGTGAAGGCAAAAGGGTTATGGTTGCGGCCCACATGGATTCCATAGGCATTATGGTAACAAACGTTGAAAAAGAGGGCTATTTGAGATTTGCCACAATAGGCGGCGTAAATCCTCAGGTTCTCGTAAATCAGAAGGTAATGTTCAAAAACGGCATTATAGGCGTTGTTACAAGCGAGGATAAGAACGCCTCCAGCCTTTATATTGATATCGGCGCTATTGACGATGCAGACGCAAAAAATATGGTAAGCTTCGGTGATTACGGCGTATATTACGCTCCCTCGGCAGAGCTTGCAAACGACGTTATAGCCTCCCCCTATATGGATAACAGGGTAAGCTGCCTTGTTGCTATTGAGGCTCTTAAGAGAATGAAAAACGTAAAGCACGACGTATATTTTGTATTTACTACACAGGAGGAGGTTGGCTTAAGAGGTGCAAAGGCCGCCGCATATTCCGTAATGCCTGATATCGGTATTGCCGTAGACGTAACAGGCACAGGGGACAATCTTTCCACAAACAAGCATATGGCAGTAAGGATGGGTGCAGGCGCTGCTATTAAAATAAAGGACGGCTCTGTTTTGTGCCATCCCAAGGTCAAGGCTATGATAGAAAATATCGCGCGTGAAAACGAAATACCCTATCAGCTTGAAATACTTGAATACGGCGGAACAGATACCTCAGCTATCCAGCTTACAGGCGCAGGTATCCCTGCAGGTGCAATTTCAATTCCTGCAAGATATATCCACTCCATGTCTGAAACTGTAAGCCTTTCAGACGTTGAGGCTTGTATTACTCTTCTTACAAAGACACTTGAAAGTGATATGGTGCTTTGATTTAAGCATTGGATTAAGTATAACGGTATATCTCTTAAGAGAGATATACCGTTTTTTTGTATAAAAAAGAGGCAGCGCCCGTATAAGCGTGCCTCGGTAATTGTTGTATACTATGCTATATTGTATTATTTATAAAGCTCGGGGAAGAGGTTCTTTATCTTTACGGGCATACCTGTACGCATAGATTCATTTACTGCGATACCGATACCTATGGACATTGCACCCTCTCTTACGCCTGCAGCCTGGTTGAGTGTATCCTCGCCCTTTCTGCCCTTCATAAGCTCGTCTATAAGAAGCTCGTCTGCGCCGCCGTGTACGCCTGTAACCTCAGGTGTTTCAAGGTATTCCATTTTACCCCATTCCTCAAAGGGATAATATCTTATTTCACGCTTGTTCAGAGATTCGTTCCAGTTACAATGATGCTCCTCTGCCTCTATTCTGCCCTTTGTGCCGGAAATAGCAATCTTTATTCCCTCGTAGGGTGAATGTGTGTTGAGTGTGTAGGACATCAATGCTCTGTTCGTATAGCGAACGTTTACGGAGATAACGTCGGGTATATCTATTTCCTTACGGTAGATGCATTGGTCTGTTGTGTATCCGTCGTGCTCACGGCAATCGTAGTAGAAGTGCTTATCTACGTTATCCCTTACCATTATATCAGAGTAGAAACGGCAGTGCTCCTTACATTCGTAGCAGTGGGCAGCCTTTGCCTCACCGTTTTCTGCGCCGTAGAATCTGCGGTCCCCAAATGCAAATACTGTTTCAGGCTCTGCGCCAACAAACCAGTTTGCAAGGTCGAAGTGGTGTGTGGATTTATGGAGCTGAAGGCCGCAGGAGTATTTCATTTCGCTGTTCCAGCGCCTGAAGTAGGAAACGCCGTGGTCGAAATCCAGGTTCCATTCATAGTGTACGGAAACAACATCGCCAATTTTGCCGTCTAATATAGCCTGCTTTATAACAGCCATAAAGGGCATGTATCTGCAGTTGAACGTAACTATAACCTTATTTTTACTTTCCTTTTCTGCCTTTATAATTGCATTTGCCTTTTGAGCATCTGTTGTCATAGGCTTTTCGCAGATAACGTCACAGCCAAGCTCAAGGGCGCGGATAACGTATTCGTGATGAAATGCATCTACGGTGGTAACAACAACCGTGTCTGCCTTTGAATCCCTTATCATTTCCTCGAAATCTGTATATACAGGGAAATTTCCGCCGGAGCGTTCAACAAATATTGCGGCTCTCTTTGGGTTAGGGTCATACACACCTACGGATACTGCCTCATCCTTGTATTTTTCTATGTTCTGTGCAAACATACGCAAGCCTCTTCCGCTTGCACCTGCATAACATATTCTTCTCATACTGTAATGCATCCTTTCAAAAGATATCGCAGACAATTATATCATTTTTGACACTAAAAATCAAATTTAAGCCCCATGTAACAAAAAAGCTCCGAATATATCGGAGCTGTACGGTTTATTTAAGACCTCTGTTTTCAAGTATTTTATCCTCCAAAAGCCCAAACAGGTATTTATCGAATATGATACCGATTATAAGTATTATAAGCATTATACCCATAAGCTGGCTTATATCCATATTATCCCGTCCTGTGGTCATAAGCCACCCAAGGCCTATGGAGCTGTTCAACACCTCGCTTGCCATAAGCGCACGCCATGCGAAGGCCCAGCCCTGCCTTAAGCCGCCTATAATAGAGGGGAGAGATGCAGGGAGTATAACCTTATTGAACATACCTATTCTGTTACAGGACATTGTTCTTGCGGCCTTAAGGTAAATTGGGTTTATATTTTTGATTCCGGAATCAAAGGAAAGAGCAATAGCAAACGTAGAGCCAAGTATTATAACAAGCCATATTGCCCAATCTGAAATGCCACACCACAGTATAGCAAATGGCTGCCAGCAAACGTTTGGCAACGCCTGTGTTCCTGAAAGGAATGAGCGTAAATCTCCGTAAAAGCGCTTTGAAAGGCTTAATATACATGCGATAAGTGCGGCAATAACCACTGAAATACCGTAGCCGACAAAAAGGCGCAGCATAGACGTGGAAACAGCCTTAAAAAGAACTCCCTTTTGCGCAAGCTCAACAAGCCTTTCGAAAACCTGAACGGGGGTTGCAAACATGTAGGGCTTAAGCACGTGGAATTTATCCACAAGAAGCCAACCGAGAATTTGCCAGGCAAGAAAAATAATAACGTAAAACAAAACGGATTTTACAAGCTTAAATAAGCGGTTGCCTTTATTCATTTGAACACCTGCCTATTATATCTCTTATTTCATTTACGTAGCCCAGAAATTCCTTGGATTCTCTGTTGCGAGGGCGGGGAAGGTCTATATCTATACTTGCCTTTACGTTGTTTGGATGGAAGCCTAAAACAACAGTACGGTCTGAAAGGAACACTGCCTCATTTATATCGTGGGTAATAAAAAGAATGGTTTTGCCTGTTTTTTCCCAAAGCTTTATTATTTCATCGTGCATCATGCTTTGCGTTTGAGCATCTATGGCAACAAAGGGCTCGTCCATTATAAGTATTTTTGTTTCAAGGGCAAGAACACGGGCTATGGATATTCTCTGCCTCATACCACCTGAAAGCTCGTGTATGCGATAATCCTTATAGCTGTAAAGGTTTACCATATTAAGGTAATGGCGGGCAAGCTCCTGCCTTTGCGCCTTTTTTATTCCCTTTACCTTAAGGCCAAATTCCATATTTTGCTCAACGGTAAGCCACGGAAAAAGTGAGCTTTCCTGAAATACAAGGCCGCAGCCGTTGTCAGGGCCTACTACAAGCTTCCCGTCTATGTAAATTTCGCCGCTTGTAGGCTTATCCAACCCTGCGAGCATGCCTATAAGGGTTGATTTTCCACAGCCTGATGGCCCTACAATGGAAACGAATTTACCTTCTTCAATGGAAAAGGAAACGTTTTCCAATATTTCCTTTTTTCCATTTTTACGCCTGTTTTTGTAGGAACGGCTTACGTTTTTTACTTCAAGTATGTTCATATAGTTCCGGTATATCCTTTAAGGCTGTGTTGAGTACTGGGTGTAGAGCAATATCCTGCTTGCGTCTGCATCCTTTTGTATGTAGCCTGTGCTTTTACAGGCGTTAATAATGGCATCTATACTGTCCTGCGATATAGTATGCGTGATTATAAGTGAATCAAATGCCTTTTCAATAAGCTTATCATCAATTCTGCTTCCCGATAACTCCTCTATCTGGGCGTTTATAACAGGGATAACCTCATTTTTGTTTGCGTTTATATATTCCGTAATGCGGATATGCTCGTTTACGAATTTTTCCACGATTTCGGGGTGCTTCTCTAAAAACCTTGTGCTTACAACTACCAGGGATGATGGGTAATCACCACCGTATATTTCATCGTAATCAAGAAGTATATTTGCGCCTATCTCGTTTACAAGGCGTGTGCCCCAGGGCTCCGGCACAAAAGCCGCGTCTATATCGCCCTTGTCAAGCAAAAGCTTTGTGTTTGCGTTTTCGGATGCAATTATTTCTACGTCGCCCCCGTATACGGCATCACTTAAGCCTGCCGAGGCAAGTATATCTCTTAAAATGATATCCTGGGTATTGTAAAATTGGGGAACGGCTATTTTACAGCCTGCAAGAGAGCTTATATCATCCAGCACTAAATCCCTGCGCGTTACAAGCATAGCGCCTGCATTTGTTGCCCCT
>SVGI01000032.1 GCA_015056385.1 Clostridiales bacterium | reverse complement strand
AACATCCGCATTTCCTATGACCTTGTGGGCTTTATCCCGCTGAATGAACTGATGAAAGAGGAAACGGCATGACCGAAGCCATGCCGTTCCTGCAAAAATACGATATTACTTTCTTACGACCCCCGCCCATTTTTGCGAGGAGCTTTTTGTTATCTGATAATTGTTGCAACCCAATAAATCACACCGTATATTACTGCTGCCGCCGTACCGTAAACTATTACAGGCCCTGCAATTGTAAACATCTTTGCCCCTACGCCGAAAACGTAGCCCTCCTGCCTGAATTCCATTGCGGGAGAAACCACGGAATTGGCAAAGCCCGTAATGGGAACAATGCTTCCTGCCCCTGCGAATTTACCTATATCATCGTATATGCCAAGGGCTGTAAAAAGTCCGCCAAGAAATATCATTATAACAGTTAAAAGCGTTCGAGAGCTTTCCTCCGGTACACCCAACACGTTAAATAAAACAGTGTATATTCCCTGACCAATGGCGCATATTAAACCGCCTGTTAAAAATGCACGCAGGCAATTTAATGCAATCTTGCTTTTGGGTAAAATATCCTCTGCATGCCTTACGTAAGAATTTTTATCCTTGCTTTTCATAAATAACCGCCGTAAAAGTATTTTAATATACCGATATGTTTACACAAAATACGGCAGATATACTCAAAGCATAAAAAACGATTACAAAAGCACCTCTGCAACGGCTTTTGCAAAAAGCCCTGCGGCGTTTTGCGCTTCCTCTACGGTAACTCCGTTGTTGCCTATTTCCACAAGAATAAAATTATCGTCAAGGTCCTGATTGTACGTGGCGTCAACCTTAAGTATTTTGATACACAGGTCAGGGTGATACGAGTCAAGCCTTTCCTTTATTTTCTCCGAAAGCGCAAGATTTTTTTCGTAATAGGGTGAGCGCTTTCCTAAAACTATCATTATTTTGGCGCACTCCTTGCCGTTAACGGTAACAGTAGGGTCTGTCCCTTTTATGTACGCATCTCTGTGAACGTCAAAATATGCAGTGAAATTTCCGTATTTTTTTATGTCGCTTTTTACGTTGTTTCTTGAAAGTGTGTATGAGGAATTGTAGCCCTCCCTTTCGTTGTTTGAGGTGTTGTGAACGGTGTCAACTCCCAGCCTGAGCAGCTCGTTGGAAAATGCTACTCCTGCCGCGCACACGGACTTTGCGGTGTTATTTGTTCTGTTTACGGTAGTTACCGCCTTTCTTTCCTCTTCATCCATAAGGTACGCCTCTGCGGTATGGGTGTGATATATAAGTACCCTTGGGGGCTCCTTTTGATTTACAGAAGGCTTGTTCAGGGGAATACTTCCTCCCGGCAATATTGCCTCGTTGGTTATAATGTCAACAGTATTGTTGGGCCCTGGTGTATAGGACGGTATAGCGGACAGTATATCTACCCTTCCTGCAGTTGCCTGTGGCGGTGTTACTGCTATACCTGTGTTGGCTGTGCTTATTACGTTAAAGCCCGATGCAATTAGGAAAAAAAGATTTACGGCTATGAGTATTGCAACAGAGCATACTCCGTTGGAATATAAATAATTGCCTTTTGAACGGTGCATATTAAAATTCCTCCCTCTCATGTAATATTACGTATATATACTATTTTCAGGAAAGGGATGATATGCATAAAAAAAGGACTGCCCAAATCAGGCAGTCCGCGTAGATTGCTGAAATTAAATTCTTGCGAAGAATACGTCGTCAAATTCCTTGAGAGCCTCGTGAATATCCACAGAAACAGCCTCGGACGTAACGTATGCATCAAATGAAAGGCAGGGTATCTTTGAGGGGGAGAAGGGCTTTAATGCCTCAAGCACCTTTTCTGTGTTGCCGCCTGCCCTTACGTAATACTTGCCCTTAAGAATGTCGTGGTTGCATGCGGGATGCTCACTGAATATTTCCCGCCCGAAATAACGGTCCCCTGCAATAATGTCCAGAATATCCTGAACGATAGCGTTTGCAGTGGGGTAACGGCCCGCACCCTGACCGATGAATTTAAGCTCGCCGATTGTTTCTCCGTAAAGAGAGAAAATATTATTGTTCATGTAAATTGATGCCTCGGGAGAGGTACCGTCGAACAATGTAGGCTCTATTCTGCAGGCAAAACATCCGTTTTCAAGACGTGCATCTGCGTAAAGCCTTACAGACTTACCTATTGATGCGAAATATTCAATATCCATAATAGAGATATTTCTTATACCCTTTGTGGGGATAACGTCCCCCTTGATATATGAAGAAAACGCAAGTGAGGAGCTTATTACAAGCTTGTTTCTTATATCTATACCGTCTATATCAGCGGCAGGATTTGCTTCTGCATAGCCCTTCTGCTGCGCGCTCTTAAGGCAAATATCAAAATCTATTTTTTCTGATTCCATAGTGGAAAGAATATAGTTGGTTGTACCGTTCATTATACCGCTTACGCTTGTAATGTTGTCGATACGCTGAGCCTGCCTTAATGAATTTATCCAGGGAATACCGCCGCCAACACTTGCCTCATATCTGAATTTTACGTGATTGTCCATTGCAAGGTCAACAAATTCATCAAAATAAGCGGCAACAACTGCCTTGTTTGCGGTAACTATATTTTTGCCCTTTTTCATTGCTTTGGAGATAAATTCGTAAGCAGGGTGAATTCCGCCCATAACCTCTACAACGGTTTCGATTTCATCATTTTCCAAAATGTCATCCGGGTTGTTGGTCATGAAATCCATAGTTATCTCTTCGGGAGTTTTAACAAGAGCCTTAACTAATTCCAGATTGCTGGAGGAAGGATAACGCTTTGACGCTATTAATTCATAAACGCCGTAACCAATTGTGCCACATCCGAGTAAACCGATTTTCATACTATCTTTATATATCCAAACTTTAACATTAAGATTTGCTCTTACCTTGGGCATTTACCCTAACAATGGAAGAACAGATAGGAGGTATTATAATACAATCCTTTGAAAAAATCAACCCAAAAACGAAAAAAATCCAAAAAATGTTTTTAGCACAAAAACATATGTGTTTTGCACAAAAACATCATCCTTCGGGATTAAGCCCCGGAACTTTACATCAAACAGGATTATTTTTCCTTTGTATATATCAAAAACAACAAAAAAGACCTTGTTTTTTTCTGTAAAAAAGAGTATCATATACGCCGTATGATTTTAGAAATAATGAAAGGATGCGGCTTTTGGCTGCGTACGATGTATGATATACGAAAGCACGAGAAATAAAGAATTAAGGGTCAGCGCTTCAGAGGCTGTTTTAGAGGGTATTGCACCTGATAGCGGGCTTTACGTACCCCGTAATATAAGCGGTATAAATCTTGATATTTCCCAAATGGTAAAAATGGATTACAGGGGAATGGCAAGGGAGGTGCTTGGCCGCCTTTTTACAGATTATTCTGAAGAGGATATTGCATACTGCGTAGCATCTGCCTATGGCAACGGTGTTGACGGCGGCAAGTTTTATACTAACGAGATAGCCCCTGTATCAAGGCTTGGGGATTCATATATGCTTGAGCTTTACCACGGCAGAACCTGTGCGTTCAAGGATGTTGCTCTTTCAATATTGCCCCTTCTTGTTACTACGGCAAAGAAAATGAATAACGACGAAACCGAAACCATAATCCTTACAGCCACCTCGGGGGATACAGGCAAGGCCGCCCTTGAGGGCTTTAAGGACGTTCCCGGCACAAGGATAGGCGTTTTCTTTCCGTCAGAGGGGGTAAGTGCTGTTCAGAAGGCGCAAATGGTAACACAGACAGGAAATAATACCTACGTATACGCCATAAACGGTAACTTTGATGACGCACAGACGGCAGTTAAAACCGTTTTCACAAATAACGATGTAAAGGAAAGCCTCAAAAAAGAGGGCAAGGCATTCTCCTCTGCAAACTCCATAAATATAGGAAGGCTTGTTCCTCAGATAGTATACTATTTTTACGCTTACAAATGCCTTTGCGATAATAATACGGTTTCAGTAGGCGACAGGGTGAATTTCGTAGTTCCCACAGGTAACTTCGGCAACATACTTGCAGGCTGGTGTGCAAGGGAAATGGGTCTTCCCGTAGGGAAGCTTATCTGCGCATCAAACTCAAATGACGTTCTTACGGAGTTTATAAATACAGGCCGCTACAATAAAAAGAGAAGCCTTATTTTAACCCAATCTCCCTCTATGGATATTCTTATTTCAAGCAACCTTGAAAGATTGCTTTACTATGCTTCAGGCTGTGATAATGCCTACGTTCAATCCCTTATGAAGGATTTAGCCCGGAAGGGTGAATACACCGTTACAGACGATGTTAAGGATGAAATCTCACGGGTATTCTACGCAGGCAGTGCCGATGAAACTGAAACCTGCGATGCGTTGAGAAAGGCATTCTACGACCACGGCAGGCTTATAGATACTCATACTGCCGTAGCATATAAGGTATACAGGGATTACAGGGAAAAAACAGGGGACGTAACTCCCTGTGTGGTCCTCTCTACTGCAAGCCCCTTTAAGTTTGCAAAGAGCGTTTATACTGCGTTATTTGGTGAAACAGAGGCAGACGATTTTGAATACCTTGAGCTTTTGTCAGAAAAGACAGGCGAAAAAATCCCCGAGCCTCTTAACGGTCTTAAGGAAAGGCCTGTTCTCCATAACACGCTGTGCGAAAAGGATGAAATTATGTCCTTTGTAAATACTGTTGCAGGCGTTTGACGTTGGTTAGGAGGCAGATGTGGCTCAGTCGAAGTATGTAGTGGTGGAAATGGACGTGCTTCCCGACGTTATCGAAAAGGTCCTCACAGTAAAGGAGCAGATAACAGAGGGCAAGGCAAAGGGTGTAAGCGACGCTGTAAAGCAGCAGGGCATAAGCCGAAGCGCATATTATAAGTATAAGGATAAGGTTTTTGCCTTAAGCGAAAGCTATATGGGTAAAAAAGCGGTTTTCGCCATGACGCTTAAGGATCAGCCTGGGCTGTTGGCAGACACCTTAAATGTTTTTTCCGCAAGCGGCGCAAATATACTGTCCATAAATCAGAGTATTCCCATAGATTCCAAAGCAAACGTAAATATTTCCGTAGACGTTACTCACGTAACGGAGGGTGTGGATGCCTTGGTGGAAAGGCTTAAGGCAGTAAAGGGAATAACAGGCGTAAAGCTTCTTGCAATGGAAAGATAAAATCTCATAAATATAAACCGAATAAAAGCACATTATATAGTATAATGTGCTTTTTATTTTGGAGGCTTTATGAATACCTATACAGATCTTGCAAAGGAAATAAAGGAAGGAATCCCCGGGGAGATAGACGGTGTACTGTATCACGAAAACGAGGATAGCGGTGTAACCCTTACCCGCATAGAGGTTATAAACAAAAACGGTGAGGAGGTAACGGGGAAGCCCTGCGGCAAATATATAACGGTGGAAATACAGAAAAGCCCTGCCTTTGCACCTGCAACGTCCAAAAAGGCTCAGGAGATGTTAGCCAGAGAGCTTACAGGTATGATAGGTGAATTTAATACGGCTTTGGTTATAGGCCTTGGAAACAGAAGAATAACACCGGATTCACTGGGATCCCGGGTGGTGGATAGGCTTCTTGTTACAAGGCATATCTTTAAGGAGGCGCCACAGGCGGTTGTTAACGGTATGGGTAACGTTGCCGCAATAGCCCCGGGAGTACTTGGCATTACGGGGGTGGAAACATTGGAGATATTACACGGCGTGTGTAATGCCGTATCCCCAGACGTCATAATAGCAATAGATGCTCTGGCATCCTCAAGCGCCCAAAGAATAGGTCATACCGTTCAGCTTTCAGATACGGGTATTCAGCCCGGCGGAGGCGTAGGGAACAAGCGCAGGGAAATAAGTGAAAAAACCGTTGGCAGACGTGTTGTATCCCTGGGTGTTCCCACTGTTGTATATGCCCGTACAATAGCAAGGGAATGTCTTACTGCCCTTGCCCAAAAAAACGGCGAGGAGCTTTCCCCGCAAAGGGCGGAGGACGTTTTGAATGAAAGCCTCGATGGGGATTTGAAGCGTCTTATAGTTACCCCGGGGGACATAGATTCCATTATTGATAGCGTAAGCTCCCTTGTGGCAGAGGCCCTTAATTCGGCTTTGCACAGAGGTATGGCGGCAGACGAAATAGAGTCGTTTTTATAAATTGGGAACATCGGCAATTCAGAAAAATCAAATAGGTAAGGAAATAAACTTAACAAGATTGCAAAAAAGCAACGACGTTAGTAGTCGTTGCCTTTATCGTTTTATTGACAGATTTTTTAAGAAGCAGAAACAGTCGCAGAATTACTGCCAAGATAAACGAACATTCCCGATATACCGCAAGGCATTTCTACCGTCATGACCGTTTCCGAAGAAACTGAAACAGCAACCGTTGTACCGGATGAAACCGATTTTACCGTTTTTGTACCTACGGATGAAAAATTAGAGCAATTCGTAGTTTCTTTATTCATACCGCCAGAAGGCATAATTGCTAAAACGTTACCGCCAGTATAGGAATAACCGCGTTCGGAGTCGATTGCCGAATTTCCGTTTGATGTACTTATGATTACTGTTTTACCGCCTGAAAATGTGATACCGTTATACGGGGAGGTGGAATTGGAGTCTATTCCGTCGCCGCCTGCGTACACGTAGAGGTCTCCGCCGCTAACGGAAATAGAAGTACCGTTTGTCCCTGTGCCGTTGATACCGTCGTCCGAAGACACGATTGACGTACTGCCCCCTGAAATTTTTACAGTTTTTCCTTCAATACCTTCGTAGGAGTGAAGAACGGAAACCTCACCCCCGAAAACAGATACGTTTCCGTCTGCGTGTAAGCCGTCATCGTTGGAATAAACGCATATCTGCCCGCCATAAATACTTACGTTACCGGTAGGATTTTCCCCGTTATCAAGTGTTCCGCCGTCATTGTTTGCGTGTATGCTATCGTCGTAGGATTTGATACTAACAGCACCTGCGTTTATAATAATTTCATTTGCTGCCTTGATGCCTTTGGTAGAATAATCGCCTTTGTCGGTATTGCCGTCTTGTATGCCGCCCATTCCGCCGCCAAAGCCGCCTCCGAAATTGCCCGTGATCGTTGTAAAATTTGTCCAACTGTATCCACGGGAAGAAACGGCGATTGTATCGTATGCCGTATTCCAGGAAATATAATCGGTACAGGTTTGGTAATCCTCCTCCTGCCCTTGCTCCTGTGAAGAGGAATACACAAACAACTTGATTTTTTGGTATTTACTGCGGATAGGGAAAGAGTAGTAACAGTATTTTTCACCTCTGCCGCCGGAAACACTCTTATAATAAACTGCATTCTCCCAAACGTAATCTTCGTCGGAATTATAGTATTTTATGGAGTATTTATAATTTTGATTGCTATACCTAATATAATACACGCTTTCGGAAACGTCCGTTACTTCTTCAGAATATTCCGAATATTTATCTGTGTTGATGGTAATAATTGTTGATTCGTTGTCTATTACAACGTTATACGCTGCGTCTATCCCATCACAAGCTGCATTTATTTCCAAAATACTTTCTGTAATCATTACGGTTCCGCGTTGATTGCCCTTGTCGGAAATATCACTGTTTTCCGTTTTGATACCGTCGCCGCTTTTAGCAATCAGTGTAATGTTACCGCCCGTAAGTGTTACGCTGTCGTTACCCTTCAAGGCGTTATCCTGACAGTTTACAGTAAGTGTTAAATTTTTTACGTCTAAATCGTCTTTTGTTTGAATACCGTTGTTATGCTCGGAAATGACGGAAAGCGTACCTTTTCCTTTTACGTCTAAATCTATATGTGAATAAATTGCGCCCTTGTATAACATTTCGTCTGTATCGCCAATTGTTTTACGTAAATCGTGGATTGTATTTATCGTATCCTTTTTTGCTGTCAGGGTGAATTTGTCGCCGTTTAATACAGTGATAGGATTGACGGCAGAGCTATACAGCGAGAGACCTTGCATTTCCAACTCGAATTTCAAATTTTCATCTACATCAACGACGATATTACCTGCAAACGTACCCGAAATCGCATAAACGGAATCCGCTGTAATACCTGTAAAGGTAATTGTATCGTTGGTGATTGAATAACAACCCTCCGTGCCCTCTAAACAAACGATGGAAAGTTCGGCTTTTTCTTTATTCGAATAGTTGCAAACGGTACAATCGTAGGAAATGTATCCGTTATCTATGGTAACGGATTCGTATCTATGCTCTTCCAAATAACCTTTTTCCTCTGTATGCTCGCAGGTTGCCGCTTGCCAATGGTTGGTTTCGTCATATTGCCATACGCCGTTGTAGGTGTGCTCGTGAGAAACCGTAGAATCAGTTGGATCAGTAAAATTTCCGCTTCCGGTATTGCTGCCGCCAAAACCGTCATGAGGTTTATTACAGGCCGTAAAGAACAAAGCCAAACAAATTAATAATATAATTGCCGTTTTTTTATAACGCATCTCTTATTTCCTCCTGCTCAGATAAAGAGATTTCCAAATTACCGTTACGAACACGTAATTCGTCTATCATTTCCTTTTCTTTGGCAATATCTTTTTCCGTCAAATGATAAGTAAGCTTAAACAGACTCCCCATGTTACTGGTTTTTACGTTCGTTAATTTGTACTCTGTTGTATATTTGTCAAAAATATCGTTGAATATACCTGTATAATCGAGATCCTCGGGAATGGTAATACGGAGGGTTTTTTGTTTTAACACACTTTTGCTTTGAGGAATTTTGATAAACTGTAAGGCAACGAGGATAACGCTGATAATCAGTGTAAATAACGTTGCATAAGCAAGATATCCCATACCGCACACAAGTCCCGCTGCCATAGCAAGAAAGATAACAGCAATTTCCTTGGCTGTTCCGGCCGCAGAACGGAAGCGAACAAGGGAAAAGGCACCTGCTACCGCTACTCCTGCGCCTACGTTTCCGTTTACCATCATAATTACGATACAAACCACCCCGGGTAAAATACCAAGTGTAATTAAAAAGCTTTTTGTATAACGGCTCTTAATTGCATAAACAAAGGCAAGCAGGCCACCGAGAACGAGCGCAACGCTTACGCACAATAAAAAATCACTTACGGAAATTATAGCCGAGGTCGTAGTATCAAATAATCCTTTGAAAATTTCAGACATATTTATTTTCTCCTTTTCTTTTTCCCATTTTTATATACGCATTACCGTACTTGGAAAAGGACGTTTTGTAAATTTTGTTTTCACTTAACCATTTTGTAAGCCAAAGCGGTATGGCACTGCTTGTTTTTACTTCCAGCAGAATTTGGTCTTCATCCAAAATGGACGCTCCGTAAATGCCGCTGCAAAGCGATAAATCGTAATCACGCCATAATATATTTTTATCGAAGGTCATGCGGAAATCGCTGCTTCTCTTAGCGTAAAATGCTTCACGTTCACAGGAAAGAAATACGCGCGGGGCAAGATTTTGATAACGCTTAAAGCAATAGGCAATTTCCCGTCCGATCTGCGTGTCGGGAAATGGTAGCTTCCCCAATAAGCACGCCATGGCTTTGTTTTCTGGCATTTCCAACCGACGTTTGTATACGATACCATTGTATTTCTTTTTGAGCTCTGGGAAAACCTCCTTGTCGAGAGAAACTTTTCCATAGCTCCGAAGACGTAATTTTTCCTTGTAAATCGGTTTTTCAATGGAACGGCGTATCAGTAAAAAATCGGGCGTGTCAAAATAAAGATTACAAATATTGCTATTCCCGTGTTTATCTGTTCTCATATACGGGCTCATCATGTTTTGTAAATTTTCCGCCTGTGTTTTATTTATTATAAATTTTATCTCATATCGTTTGAATACTGCTTGATAGGACATAAATACTCCTTTAGATATAAATATACATCCTGAACCTTTGATAAACTTAAAAAATAAGTCGATAATCGTTTTAATTGCCATCTTTTGTATATCACAGACCTGTTTCTGCTGACAACGGTTTAATGAAAAGACGGGTCTTACAGGTTTAATTTCTTTTAGGACACCTCTTTACCTGGCACCTGTTTTTATAACACACAATATTATTTATTTCTTGACATCAAAATACATTATAATATAAAATCATCATATAAAACTGTTGTAGAAAGGATAAACCATGATAAAAAATATCTGCAGTCCTTCAGAAATAAATTTTATGAATTCACTTACAAATAATTACCCGCCCTTTTCCTTTAAGTACGAGGGAAGGCCTTTCCCCGAGGGCTTTAAGAAAATAAGTGATTATGCTTACGAAAATAATGGCCTTTTGGTTGAAATAAAATGGGAAAAATACGAAAGCTCATCTGCACAGGAGTGGACTCTGTGGTTTGAAAATAAGGGTAACACTCCTACGGGCATTATAAGTGACGTACGCGTTGTTGATATAAAGGATAATTGTAAAATTACCCCCGTGCTTTCATATTCCAACGGTACACAGGCAGGTATTACAGATTTTATTTATAAAGAGGAGGAGCTCAAGGATGAAATAAAAATAAATTCCTGGGGCTCAAGGGGTGCTTTGCCCTTCTTTAATCTTGCTCTTGATGGCAGAGGGTATATTTTAGGCCTCGGCTGGACGTCGAATTGGCAGGTTTTAGTTAAAAAAGACGGTGAAAATATATCTCTTACCGCAGGTCAGCCCGAAACAAATTTCAGGCTTTACCCCAATGAGCGTGTGCGCTCACCACGCGCCCTTTTAATGTATTGGGAGGCAACGGAAAATAAAATGCGCCCCTACAATATGTTAAGACGCCATCTTGTGGAGCACCATATCCCCAAGGATAACGAGGGTGAGCCTACGCCTCCTATCTGCTGTACAGTCTGGGGCGGCATGAAGGAATATAATCATTTGAGGGTGCTCGAATACGTAAAGGAGCACGATCTTAAGTTTGACGTATATTGGATAGATGCAGGCTGGCACGGCGAGGATCACGAAACAGAGCAGTTCCAGAATCTTTACACAGAGGACTGGGCTCATAATTTAGGTGATTGGCGCCTTAACAGATGCGTATACGATTCCGATAACGGCCTCAAAAACGTTTCCGATGCGGCAAAGGAATTGGGTATGAAAGTGCTTTTATGGTTCCACACGTTCGTATGCACAGAGGGAATGGGCTGGCATAAGGAGCATCCCGAATGGGGCGTTTTGCAGTATGAGGGTCAGATAGGTATAGCCCCCAAAATAACAAGGCAATACGCTATAAATCTCAATATCCCCGAAGCAAGGGAATGGCTTCTCAATAAAATCTGCTATGTAATGAACGAAAACGGAATCGACTATTACAGAGAGGATTCCACTCTCCCCGGCTTTGATGCTGATACAGAGGACAGAATAGGCATAAGCGATATGAAGGCGGTGGAAAACTTCTATTCCTTCTGGGATTCTATGATAGAAAGAGTCCCCGGTATGCTTATAGATAACTGCGGAGGCGGCGGCGCAAGAATAGATCTTGAAACTATATCACGTGCCTATGTTCTCCACAGATCAGACTATTACTGTCTGCCGGACGCCAACCCCATAGGCGCACAGGTTGCAAACCACGGTCTCGGCCATTGGATACCCCTCATAGGCGGCGGCGCAAACGGTGAGGCAGGTAACGACTATTCTTTCTTAAGTGGGCTTTACGGCGGACGCGGCTTCGGCCTTTTCTGCGGCACAACCTACGGCGTTGAAAACGTATATCCCGCAGATGATTATCCCGTAGAATGGCATAAGAGGATGCTTGATTTTTACAGACTTGCAAAGCCTTATCTCTCAGGCGATTTCTACCCCCTTACCCCCTCAACCTTGGAGGATGATAAGTGGATGTCATACGCATTTTACCGCGAGGATATGGAGGGCGGCATAATAGTAGGCTTAAGAAGAGAAAACAGCTGCGAGGATACTCTTAAAATATCTCTGCCTCTGGGTGCAGGAACCTACATATTTGAGGACCTTGAGAATAATTGCATAACCGAGGTACGTGGGAATGATAGCGCATCTCTTGAGCTTCACGCCTACGGCAAACCCTCGGCAGCATTTGTAAAATTCACGCTTAAAAGGGCGTAATACGGAGGGAAACTGATGTTAGGCAATAATACTCCTGTAAACATACTGCAAAATGCAGCTCTTGCATCTGCCCCCGAGGATAGAAGGGTAAGAAAATATCTCCTTCCTAAAAGGATAGTTTTGAAAGAGGGGGATGTAACGGGCACCAAATTTTTAACGGAGGACAGACCTCCCCAGATAAATCTTGCATATACAACCACCTGTACAATAAAGGGTAAGGGATATATCATACTTGATTACGGAGTGGAATTTCACGGCGCTATGCGCTTGCTTATAGCCTCTACAGACCCAAGAAGGATAAAAATAAGAATCCGCTTCGGCGAATCTGTAGGGGAAACCTGTGCCGAGTGGCAGGGTGAGGATGATACCGCCACAAACGACCATATCAACAGAGATATAATTTCCGACGTGGGCTTTCTTTCCATGAACGAATACGGGCCTACGGGTTACAGATTCGTAAGAATAGATAATCTGGAGGATAATGCAACCTTAAGCATCAAAAGCGCTTTGGGTATTGCTATATACAGAGATATTGAATACAAGGGCTCCTTTGAGTGTTCTGATGAAGCCTTGAACAAAATATGGCAGGTAGGTGCATATACCGTACATCAGTGTATGCAGGAATACGTGTGGGACGGCATAAAGAGGGATCGCCTTGTATGGATAGGTGATATGCACCCCGAAACCTCAACCATTCAGGCTGTTTTCGGGTATGATGAAAGTGTGCCTAAAAGCCTGGACCTTGCCCGCGAGGAAACGCCCATCGGCAAATGGATGGACGGCATATCCTCGTATTCTCTCTGGTGGATGATAATCCACTACGAGTGGTATATGCAAAACGGAGATATCGAATATCTTAAGGAGCAGGAGGAATATCTCACAGCTCTCTTAAAGGTGCTTATAGGCTGCGTGGATGATGAGGGCTGCGAGCATATGCCCGATGCCCGCTTTATTGACTGGCCCTCAAGTGATGATATGATAGGTCTGCATGCAGGTCTGCAGGGTCTTTTGTGCACGGCTCTTACCACAGGTGCTACACTTCTGCGTGAGCTTGGTAACGTTACCCTGGCCGAGGAGTGCGAGGCTATTGCCAAAAAAATGCACAACCACGTACCGGATACAAACAACAATAAACGTGCCGCGGCCCTTCTTGCTATGTCAGGTATCGGGGATGCAAGGGCTATAAACAGTGAAATACTCTCCAAAAACGGCGCCTTTGGCCTTTCAACCTTCTACGGCTATTACGTGCTTATAGCAAGAGCTATGGCAGGGGATATTAAGGGCTCTCTGGATAATATAAGAGATTATTGGGGTGGAATGCTTTCCGTAGGTGCAACAACCTTCTGGGAGGATTTCGACCTTGAGTGGCTTCAGGGCGCAGGCCGTATAGATGAGCCTACCCCCGTGGGACTAAAGGATATCCACGGTGATTACGGCAACTATTGCTATAAGGGCTTCAGGCACAGCCTTTGCCACGGATGGGCAAGCGGCCCTACCGCATTTTTGTCCGAGTATGTTTTGGGTGTAAAGCCGGCTGTACCGGGATGTAAAAAGGTAAAAATAGAGCCCCGGTTAGGGGACCTTAAATGGGCAAGAGGCACCTACCCCACACCCTTTGGTGTAATCTGCGTTGAGCATGTAAAGGATGAAAACGGCAATATAAATTCAAAAATCACACTTCCCGAGGGCGTGGAGAGGGTGTAAGGATGGCTGGACCACGGCAGGCTTTTGAAACACTCCGCCTTTTTTGGTGAAAACAAGACTAATAATGAGAGAAGCAGATATGATAAGGATGGCAAAGGAAAAGGATATCCCAAGGATAGGGGAATTGTTGTCCCAGGTTTGCCTTGTGCATCACAACGGCAGGCCGGATATCTTTAAGGAAGGAAGAAAATATTCACAGAAAGAGCTCAGAGAGCTTTTGGCAGATGAAAAACGCCCTATTCTCGTCAGCGTGGATGATAATGATGAGGTAATGGGGTATTGCTTCTGTATATTTCAGCAGCACGTTGGTAACTCGGTGTTGACTGACGTTAAAACCTTGTATATTGATGATTTGTGTGTGGATGAGAATCTCCGTGGCAAGCACATAGGCAAGGAGCTTTATGAGGCTGCCGTTAAGCTCGCTAAGGAAAGGGGCTGCTACAACCTGACACTCAACGTTTGGAGCTGTAATCAGTCTGCCATGGGCTTTTACGAGGCACAGGGCCTTGTTCCTCAGAAGATAGGCATGGAATTGATATTAAAATAGCGCCTGTTCATTTTTCAAATATTACTATTGACAAAATAAGAAATACCTGCTATAATCAGCAAATCAAAACGCAACGATGCGGAATAGTATGCAGAAGGCTTCTTGTACAGAGAGGTGTCGGGTGGTGCGAGACACGAAGGGGATTTTGCTGAACTCACCGCGGAGCGGCTGCCATGAAAGGCGTAAGTAGTGGCAGACGGGGACTCCCGTAACAGAGTTAAGATGTGTTGGCATCCAAGGTGCATCCCATACGGGGTGAAGAAGAGTGGTACCGCGGAAACAGTGATAGTTAACGTTTTCGTCTCTTTGAATCAGCAAGGAGGCGGAAACGTTTTTTTGTTGACACAATCAGTTATACTAACATTTCAAAAAGGAGTTTCAAAAAATGAAAAAAATCAACGTTACAGACATTACACTCAAGAAGCTTTCTGAAGAGCGTGAAGTAGCTCTACTGTTTCGTGAAAAGTCTGCTATTGCAAATTGTGCAGATACAATCGGTGTTGATGCAATTGAGCTTCCTGCGGTGAAATCAGTTCGTGAGGATACGATTATCTATAAAACTATTGCACAAAACGTGCAGAAGGCAGTTCTTGCTATTCCGGTAGGCTTCAGCAGCGATAGCGTTGCAGTTGCTTGGGAATGTGTTAAGGGCGCTAAAAGCCCTCGCCTCCAAATTGAATTGCCTGTTTCCACTATTCAAATGGAATATACCTACCACGTGAAGCAGTCAAAAATGCTGGAAAAGATTGCAGAACTCATCAAGGCGGCAAAGGCTGTTTGCGCTGACGTTGAGTTTTCTGCCCTGGACGCTACAAGAGCAGATGAGGATTTTCTTATTAGCGCTGTAAAGGAGGCAGAGGCAAGCGGTGCTTCTATGGTTACCGTTTGCGATAGTGCAGGCGCCTCCACTCCCGAGGATATTGCCGCATTGGTGGCAAAGGTTAAGGATGCTGTTAATGTTCCGGTTTACGTAGAGGTATCTGACCGTATAAATATGGCTGTTGCAGCAGCATTCTCTGCAATTAAGGCGGGAGCCTGCGGCATCAAGTGCGCTATGGTGGGAAAGGACGTTCTTCTTACCGGAGAAATTTCTGATGCAATTAACGCTTGCAAGGCCCAGATCAATGGGGAAATTAAACTGAACAACACCAAGATTCATGCAAGCATTGATGATATGTCCGCAAGCATCCACCATGGAGAATATGATAGCGGCGATGAGGTGAGCGAGAAGAAAAAGATTCTGCTCGATTCTGAGTCCGGCCTGGCTCAGGTGGCCCATGCCGCCTACGTATTGGGCTATGAGCTTTCTGATTCGGATGTTGGCAACGTATATAAGGCTCTCAAACAGGTATGTGAAAAGAAGGGCTCTGTTGGTGCAAAGGAATTTGAAGCGTTGATTGCAAGCTCTGCAATGCAGGCACCTTCTACCTATCACTTTGAAACCTATACAACTACAAGCAGTAACGTATCCAATTCAATGTCTCAGATCACGTTAAAGTACAAGGACGAGATTATTTGCGGCGTAAGCAGCGGCGACGGTCCTATTGATTCTGCGTTCCGCGCAATCGAGCAATGTATCGGGCATCACTACGAGCTTGACGATTATCAGGTACAGTCTGTAACAGAGGGTAAGGAGGCCTTGGGCTCTGCTCTTGTAAGACTCCGCAACAACGGTAAGCTTTACTCCGGTAACGGAACCTCCACAGACATTGTTGCCGCAAGTATCAGAGCATACATTAACGCCCTGAACAAGATCGTATCCGAGGAGGCATAGCGTGAAAATACTTGTTCACGCGGTTTTTGTGGCTTTTGCCGCGCAAAACCGGCCCCAATTCCCTAAGAAAGGAAGGCTTTCGAAAGACGAAAGCCATGGTTAATAATATGAAAATCGTATTTTCGACAAAGAACGTAAGTCGGCCGTCGTTCCTTGATACCTGCCGTTATGCCTATGATTACGGCTTTGAGGGCTTTGAGATTTACGATGCGCTCAAGGAAAGAAGCGCTCATCACGACAGTATTTTAAGGCGCGACAGGAAGGCGGATGCCAAGAGAAAGCTTATCAACCGCAATCTTGCCGTTTCTGCACTCCGTATACCTGCCCCTGTTGAAAGCGAGGAAATAACCTCTGCAATAATTGAAAAATACGTTGATATGGCGGCAAGTGCCGGTGTTGATAACGTTATCGTTACCGTAGAGAACCAGGTGCCCTTTGACGTGCTGGATCAAAAGATGTCTTCAGCAGTAAAGCGTGCCCAGTCCTCTGACGTTAACATTCTCCTTGAAACTGTGGGATATCTTGCAAATACAGAGAATGTAATCGGTATTATCAATCATTTTGCATCATCAGCTGTGGGCGCCTCCTGGAATGTAAGGGGAACCTATTTTTCCGCAGGTGAGTCTGCTGAAGCAACTATAAAAAATCTGGGCGCGTATATTAAGTACGTTCGCCTTGGTGATATGAAGGACGGAAAAACCGTTTTGATCGGTGAGGGTGATTTGGAGGTAGGGAAGCTTCTCAACGCGCTTTCCTCACTGAATTTCGAGGGCTATATCTGTGCGGCCTGGAATGACGAGATCAGCGATGCCGATATTGTCCTTACACACTTTACAAACTATATTTCCTCCCTTAATCGCGAAAAAAAGACATTTGACCACGCATACTATAACCGCGATAAAACGGGTACCTTCGTTTGGAAAAAGTATGACGTTATTGACGTAACCTTCTCAGAGGTTCTCGATACTATGGCTGAAACATATCCCGACCAGTATGCCTTTAAGTATCCTACTCTGGACTATACAAGAACCTACGAGCAGTTCCGCAGAGACGTTGATGAATGTGCCGCAGCGCTTATCTCCCTTGGTGTAAAGGCGGGGGATCACGTTGCGATTTGGGCAACCAACGTTCCCCAGTGGTTTATAACCTTCTGGGCTACCACCAAGATCGGTGCTGTTTTGGTTACGGTAAATACTGCGTATAAGATTCACGAAATTGAATACCTGCTCAGGCAGTCTGATACTCATACTCTCGTTATGGTAGAGTATTGTAAGGATATCAACTACAAGGAAATTATTGAGGAGCTTTGCCCCGAATTAAAGGAGCTTACTCCCGGTAATCCTCTGTACTCCAAAAATCTGCCCTTCCTGCGCAACGTTGTAACCGTAGGCTTTGATATGGACGGCTGTCTTACCTGGGAGCAGATGCTTTCCCGCTCCACACTTGTTCCCCGTGAAGAGGTACGCAGACGCGCTTCTCTTGTAAAGCCCGATGACGTATGTAATATGCAGTACACCTCGGGTACTACGGGATTTCCCAAGGGCGTTATGCTCACACACCGTAATATCGTAAATAACGGTAAGACAATAGGCGACAGAATGGATCTCTCTACTGCCGACCGTATGATGATTCAGGTTCCCATGTTCCACTGCTTCGGAATGGTGCTTTCTATGACGTCTATGATGACTCACGGCGGTACGCTCTGCCCGATTCCCTACTTCTCGCCCAAGTCCTCTCTTGCCTGTGTAAACGATGAGCATATTACCTGCTTTAACGGC
>SVGI01000031.1 GCA_015056385.1 Clostridiales bacterium | reverse complement strand
CATACCCGTTATAGCCTATAACGTACCCTCGCGTACAGGCTTAAGGCTTACGGGGGACGTTGTGTACGAGCTTGCTCAAATAAAGGGTATAGCAGGCATAAAGGAGGCAAGCGGAGATATTGCCCTGGCAGAGGATATTATATTAAAAACCCGGGGGCAGCTTCCCTTATATTCAGGGTGTGATGAGCTTACGGTACCCTTGCTGTCAATAGGGGGGACAGGTGTAATATCTGTGGTATCAAACCTTTTTCCCAGGGCGGTAAAGAAAATGGTGGATTCATTTTTTAACGGAGATATAAGTAAGGCCGCAGAAATGCAGGTGGAAATGAAGCCTCTTATAAATATGCTTTTTTCTGCCGTAAACCCAATACCCGTAAAAACGGCTCTTTCTTTAATGGGGTATTCCATGGGGGGACTAAGGCTTCCTTTGTGCGAGCTTGATAAGGAAGAAATAAAGGATATTGAGGACGTACTTAATGAGTATATTCAAAAATACGGTGAAAAATAGTTAAAGCACAGGCGCTGTATCTTACGGATACGGCGCTATTTATATACATATATATTCTTAATAATAAATAATATAAAAAAACTTGTTTTTTTTCAATGTATTATGTTATACTGAACAAAAGAAATAAGAAGGGTGTGGTACTTATGGAAAACAAAGGTACACTTGTAAACAGAAAAGCGTTTATAATTTCGGCAGTAATTCTGATTATGCTTATTATTGTTTCCGGAGTTATTTCTCTTGTTATTCCCTCAGGTGAATATCAGAGAGAGGTTATAGACGGAGTAGAAACAATACTTCCGGATACGTTCGAGTACATAGATGCACCGGATTACCCTGTATGGCGCTGGTTTACAGCTCCCTTTGAGGTTTTTCTTTCCGATGATATAAGCACGGTTGCAGTGCTTGTAATAGTGCTCTTCTTTATTTCGGGCTCTGTGCGTTCTCTTGCCAACAGCGGTGTATTGCCGGATGTTATTGCAAGAATAATTGCAAGATTCGGTACAAGAAAGAATTTGCTTATAGTTATACTCTGTGTTGTTGATATGCTTATAGGTGCAACGTTAGGCCTTTTCGAGGAGGCTCTTGTACTTTTACCTATAATGGTGATTTTGTGCTCACAGCTTGGCTGGGATAACGAAATAGCGCTGGGTATGTCTGTTTTGGCGGTGGGCTTCGGCTTTTCTGCCGCACTTACAAATCCCTGGTCCATAGGCGTAGCCCAGGAAATAGTCGGCTTAAAGGCGTTTTCGGGTATATGGTACAGGGCAATATTCTTTGTTGTTATTGCAATACTCTTTATAGGGTATATGATAATTAAAGTTAAAAAGAGGGAAAAGCTTAATGCTCTGGAGGGTATAGAGCCTCTTCCCGTAGAAATATCGGCAGACCCGCAGCTTAAAAAGGGCGTAATTTTCTTCGTTGTGTCTATGTGCCTTATGGTTGCAGGCCTCGTGCTTACAATGGTAATACCTGCGCTTTCAGGCTTGGCGCTTCCTGTAATGTCCCTTTTCTTCCTTTTAGGCGGTGTGGGCGGCGCTTTGAAGGCAGGCTACGGCTTCAAGGCTATACTTAAGGATTTCAAGGGTGGCGCAGGTGATATGCTTGCGGCGCTTGTGCTTATATTACTTGCATTGAGCACAAAGGTAATAATCACAAACTCAAAAATAATAGATACCCTTGTATATACAATATCGCAGTCTATAAGCAATCTCCACCCTATGGTGTCTGCAATACTTATATATCTCTTCGTACTTGTAATGGACTTCTTTATAAGCTCTGCCTCTGCAAAGGCATTCCTTATAATGTCTATCCTTTCGCCTCTGTGTGATGTTGTAGGCGTTACACAGCAGACTGCCGTACTTGCATTCCAGTTCGGAGATGGCTTCAGCAATATATTATTCCCCACCTCCGCTGTGCTTTTAATTGCCCTTTCCATGGTGGGTGTGTCCTACTCCAAATGGTTCAAATGGGTTATCTGGCTTCAGCTTGCCGCATTTATTTTATCTATCGCATTTATAGGTGTTGCCGTGCTTATAGGCTATGCTTAATTGTAAAAAGGGTAAAGTGTAATTGACACTTATATTGCTCTGTGGTAAAATATCAGCATAAATTTTATTGCGAATTATGCTGAAAAAACGCGGAAAAGAAAGGGATTTTGTATGGCGGTGAAGAAATCAGTATTCAAACGTTTTCTTGCGGCGTTAAACCCTAAGTGGCTGGTGTATGATTTTGTAAAGATTACTGCTGCCCCTCTTTATCTTATCGGCTTTCCTATACGCATATACTATGAGGATAAGGCCTCTCAAAGCAGAAAAATAAAGGGGAATGCCCTTGTAATATCAAACCATTTCAGTATATTTGACCCGGTTACTCTGTGTATGACGTTTTATGGCAGGCGCTTAAGTGCAATTACGGCAGAAACTCTTTTCGAAAAAAACAAGCTTTTCGCATGGTTTTTAAGAAGGCTTGGGTGCGTAAGGATAGACAGAAATACTGTTGACGTTTCCTGTATAAATACCTGCCTTAAGATACTTAACAATGGCGGTATTGTAAGTATGTTTCCGGAGGGCATGATATCCAGAACAGGTGAGGTGCTTGAGTTTAAGGGCGGCGTAGGTATATTTGCCTCACAAACAAACGCCCCCATAATCCCTGTTTATATTGATTCCGCAACGAAAATGTTTCATATTCAGCGTATAATAATCGGGAAGCCTATGTATATATCCGATTATTATGTAGACGGAAAAAAGAACTTCAAGGCGATTGACGATCTTAGCCGCGGGGTACACGATAAAATAATTGAATTAAAAGCTATTCTTGAGGAAAAAAGAGCTCAGGAAATGTCTATTAAGAGGAAGGGAAAAAAGTAAAATGTCAGAAATCAGCATTTACTCTACAAAGGATTACTCATATTTTGAAGAAAAGATGCTTAAGACGGATATTGAAAGAATTTATCCTGTAAGCGTTATAAATGATCTCCTGGAAAAGGGCAACAACGAATACCCTGAAAAATCCGCAGTACGCTGGTGGGAGGGGGAAAGAACGTACGGTGAGGTGTATGATGACGTTGCCCACGTGAGATACGCCTTAGATAAGCTTAATATTCCCAAGGGAGCCCATATAGGCGTTCTTATGAAGAATGAGTACGCCTTTGTAAAAACCTTTTTTGCCGCAATTACTATGGGTTATATTTTTATACCCATTCCTCTTACGTTGCCCCCGGCAGATATTATAGGTGCAGTTAAGCGCCTTGATTGCAAGTATATAATGTATTCAACAGATATGGCGCCTCTGGCAAACGGCATTCGCCCTGCATTGGGTGATGTAGCCTTTGTTGGTGAGGAGGATCTTGATTTAACCTCCACGCTTCCTGCCCGTGAAACCTCTCCCGAGGATACTGCTATTATAGTTTTCACAGGCGGTACCACAGGCAAACAGAAGGGTGCAATGCTTTCACAGAAGGCATTACTTACCTGCTGTGTCTACGGCGTTTACGGATATGAGGATGCCTTTGAGCAGAGCTATTTTGCACTCATTCCCTTTACACACATATTCGGCCTTGTAAGAAACTTCCTTACATCATATTACACAGCCTCATCCATATATCTTTGCGATACTCCCAAGAATATGTTCAGAGATCTTCCCAAGGCGGCTCCTACGCTTATGGTTCTTGTTCCCGCATTGGCCCAGATGCTTTTGGGTTATGCAAAGCTTAAGGGTATGGAAGCGATTGGCGGTAAGGTAAAAACGATTATTTGCGGCGGCGCCGCAGTGCCTCCTGCGCTTATCCGCGCATGTGATGCCGCAGGTATTGCTCTTTTGCCCGGCTACGGACTTACAGAGTCTGCAAATCTTGTAAGCGGTAACGGTGATTATCTTGCCCACCCGGATTCAGTAGGTATGCCTTATCCCGGTCAGGAGCTTAAATTTGTGGATGGCGAGCTTTGGCTTAAGGGTGATAATATTATGTCCGGCTACTACAACTCCCCGGAGGAAAATGCAAACGCCTTTGAGGACGGGTATTTCAAAACCGGCGACCTTGCAAAAATAGGTGAGGACGGTCTTCTTTACATAGTTGGCAGAATCAAGAATATAATAATATTATCAAACGGCGAAAACGTTTCCCCCGAGGAGCTTGAGGCTCTTGTGAATGCAGTGCCCTTCGTTCAGGATTGCCTTGTTTTCGAAGGTAAAAATGCAGTGGGTGAGCCTACCATAGCTATTGAGGTATTCCCTAATGCAAAGGCGGCGGAGGCTATGGGTATTACAGATATTGGCGCAGCAGTTAAGGAAGCCATTACCAATATCAACAGAGGCCTTCCCTCATATAAGCAGATGCACCTTGCTGCAGTAAGAGATACGGATTTCGAGCGCAACGGAAGCATGAAAATAATAAGAAATTATAAGTGAGGTCTGCTGTGGTACTTGATAGGCTTAAGGTTCTTATAAAAAATCTCCTTGCAGATTACGGCATGGAAATAAACGTAGACAGCGTTTCCTACGACACAACGCTTATGGGTGAGCTTGGCTTAACGTCAATAATGATGCTTCTTATAGCTATTGCTATGGAGCAGGAGTTTGATATTGAGCTTACAAATATGGGCTCAAGCACATTCGTAACAGTTGGTGATGTGTGTGAATTCGTAGAGGAAGCAATGAAAAATAAATAAATTACTCATAAAAGGGTGTGAAAAAAGCACGGTAGTTTTTTACCGTGCTTTTTGTGTTTTATATTACTTATTATTCTGCATAGAATTTGAAGATTGTTGTGTATTCGTATTTTTCACCGGGCTTGAGAAGGGTATTGTAGAAGCTCTTCTGGTTAGGTGAATCAGGTGAATACTGTGTTTCAAGGCAGAAGCCTGTGCGGTGGGCAAATTTAATACCCTCTTTACCTGTTTCAGTGGAATCAAGGAAGTTACCGATGTAAAGCTGCATTGCAGGCTTATCTGTAATTACCTCGAGAACGCGGCCTGTTGAGGGCTCGTATACCTTGGCGGCATTGCGCATAACGTGGGGCTCACCTAAAACAAAGTTGTGGTCGTATCCTCTGGCTGCCTCAAGCTCCTTATCTCCGCTGAAAAGGTCCTTTGCAATAGCTTTGGGTGATGTAAAATCAAATACAGTATCCTTTACGGGCTTAACCTCGCCTGTGGGAATAAATATGCTGTTTACGGGAGTGTAGCCGATAGCGTTTATAGTTACCTCGTGGCTTAAAACGTCACCCTTACCGTAGCCCTTAAGGTTGAAATAGGTGTGGTTTGTAAGGTTTACGTATGTATCGTCGTCTGTGGTTGCCTCATAAAAAAGCTTAAGCTCGTTATTCTCTGTGAAGGTGTAGGTAACTCTTGCTACCACAGTTCCGGGGAAGTTTTCCTCGCCATTGGGGCTTACGTATTCAAATGTAATAGAGGGGTTTTCCCCTGCATCCATAGATACCACGTTCCAGAAACGCTTGTTAAAGCTTATATTACCGCCGTGGAGGGTACAGTTGCCTCCGTCGTTAAGGGCAAGCTTGTAGTTTACACCCTTGGCTGTAATGCCACAGGGGGCTATTCTGTTGGCGTATCTGCCTATTGTTCCGCCCTGGCTTGACGTTCCGTTCATATAGCCCATAGCGCTATCGTATCCAAGAGCAATATCGTCGATTACACCGTTTTTGTCCGGAACGCAAATTTTTACTGTTGTAGCGCCGAAATCCGTAACGCTTACTGATGCGCCGCTTTTGTTCTTTAAGGTATATAAGAAAGCCTCTCTGTTTTCAACAAAAGAAAAACTGTTTTTTTCAATACTCATAGATGTTATCCTCTCAAATTATAAATAAAGCATTGTCCCGCTGTGAAACGGGACAATGCAAAATATAGGTGATTATCAGAAATAATTGATATCGCCATAGATAGGCGGGAGCTTTTCGGGAACAACCAATGCGCCGCCGTTTTCGTAGCTCTTGATAGCTGCGAAAATATATTCGATAGTTGCAAGAGCATCTCTGCCTGAAGAACGGAGATAATCCTTGGGTACCTCGTTTGTAACGTCCTCAAGGTAAGCGTGAATTCTGTGCTTGAAGGTTGCATTGAAGTCTGTAACGCCTGTGTTGAGAGTGTAGTTAGGCTGACCGTCTGCAGGGGGATTTGCTGCGTCCCAGTACATAAGCTTTTCTACGCAGTTCTCAATAATAAACGTACCCTTTGTACCTGCAAGCTCGAAGGACCACCATCCGCCGTAGCCGAAGTGTGCATCACCTCTCTGAGAAAGAAGATATCCTACGCAGCCGTTCTGGAATCTCAAATGCAGGCTCTGGATAGAGAGCATAAGGTCCTCGCCTGATTTACGAACACCGGGACGGTCCATAAATGCCTGAACGTGTGTTACGTCGCCGCAGAAGTGGCGCATAACAGAAAGGGGGTGTGTAAGGAATGCCTTTGTGTGTGAGTAGGGTCTGTTCCACTTGGGTCCGCCGCTTCCGCCGTAGCCTGCGCTTGAGCCGTTAAAGCCAACCTTGTGAATACAGTATACCTGTTCGCCAACTCCGCCGTTTTTCATGTATTCCTGTGCCTTTGCAGCAGGCTCGGAGAAGTAGTGGTTAAGGTTACATCCAAGGTAAAGGTCCTTTTCACGAGCGAATTTAACGAGTGCTCTTGCATCCTCTACCTCGTGGCAGATAGGCTTTTCTACAAGTACGTTTTTACCTGCGTCAAGAGCTATCATAGCGGGCTCAAAGTGAAGGGAAGCATTGTCGAAACCGCTTGTCGTAACGTCTACTACGTCGATTTCAGGCATAGCCTTAAGCATTTCTTTTTCATTATAGAAGGCGGGAACGCCAAACTTTTCAGCGGCAGCGTCTGCCTTTTCCTTGACTATATCGCAAACTGCAACCAGCTTTGCGAGGGGGTCTTCGTTGTGGATCGTGGCGTGAAGGTTACCGATGGCACCCATACCTACAACTGCAACATTAAGAGGTCTGTTAAGCATATTAAAATCCTTTCAACCAATAATTACTCTGTGATGTCTGCAACCTTGATAACCTTACCGCCTGCCTTAATAGAAGCAATAGCGGCGTGGATTACTCTGGACGCCTCAAGACCGTCACGGCCTGTTCCGTCGATTTCGTGGGGTGCAGCACCCTCGTCTACCTGTTTTACAAATGTGTGTATTCTGTTGAAGAACGTATCGTCGAAGTTACTGTAGCCGTCGAAAACGGGGTTTGTATAAACCTCTTTCATAAGTGTTGTTGAGGGATAAAGGGTAGCCTGGCGCCACATATCCTCAAAAACAAATCTGCCAAGTGTACCTGCAACCTCGCATCTTTCCATAGGATGATCTCTTCTTATATCGTAAGAGCTTGTGAGATGCCCTACTGCGCCGCACTTAAAGCGCATATTCCACGATGCTGTGGAGTAAAGGGTTTTACGGGAGGGGGCTGTCATAGCGAAGCAGGAAACCTCCTCTATATCACCCATAAAGTGGCGCATAATGTCGATGCTGTGGGGATTTAATGCCTTAAGGTGATAGAAGGGTGTTTCAAAATCACCGGGACGGCCGATCCACAATGCCATATTGCAGAAAAGAAGGTCGCCTATTTTGCCGTCCTTCATCCACTGCTCTGCGCATCTTGCGGCAGGGGTGAAGCGGTGGTTGAAGTCAAGCGCGAAGCAAACGCCCTTTTCCTCAGCCTTATCAACCATTTTTTTGGCGCAAACCAGATCGTTTGATATGGGCTTTTCGCAAAGCACGTGGCATCCGAAGTCCAAAGCCTGCATCGTGGGTAAAAAGTGGTCTGAGCTGTACTCAAAGCCGCCTGTTGCTACACTGCAGAGATCGGGCTTAAGATCGTTAAGCATTTCAATAACATCAAGATAATAAGGAACACCGTGTGCCAGGGATGCAGCCTTTGCTCTTTCGGGGTTGATATCGCAAACACCAACAAGCTCTGCGTCCTTACATGCCTTATAGGCTCTTGCGTGAAGATTGCCTATGTGTCCCATTCCTATTACGCATACTCTTTGCATTTTAGGATCTTATCCTTTCTAATTCTTCAAATTATATTATTTTCCCTGGAGCTTACGTGCAGCCTCGGGGTCGCCAATGTGAAGAGTGTTGTAAGCCTCGTCGCTGGATTTGAAGGGCTCATCTCCGCAGCCATGCCACTGAAGGTTGGTGTACATGGGATTTGTTCTGCCTGTTTCCTTTTCGCGCTTTGCGATGTGTGCAAGCATTCTGTCCATAAGGAACTTAACTACCTCAGGCTCCTCCTCGGCAACGTTGTGGTTTTCCTCGGGGTCCTTAATAAGGTTGTAAAGCTCTATCTCGGGCTTGTAGTGGAAGTCAGGCTCAAGAGCGCGGATAAGCTTCCATTCGGGAGTTCTCCAGCCGTCCTTGCGCATCCATGTAGCTTCTGTGATGTAGAACTCAGGCTCTTCCTCGATTGTACCTGTTTTTATAAGCTGTGTAAGGTCGCGTCCGTCGAATTCAAGACCTGAATCAATACCCATTATTGAAAGTAACGTGGGGAGAATATCCTTGAGCTGTACGTATTCTGCAAAGCGCTTTCCACCCTCAATGTTACCCTTCCATCTGAAGATAAGGGGTACGCAGAGAGTATTGTCGTAGGTGCCGTGATGGTCGAAGTAGCAGTCGTGGTCATAAAGAGTTTCGCCATGGTCACTTGTGATAACTACGATAGTTTCCTCTTCGATGCCTAATGATGCAAGCTTATCGAAGATAACCTGGATGCAGGAGTCCATGTAAGCAACGCCGCCGTCGTACTGGGCAATGATGTAATCCTTGTCTGTACAGCCTGCGGGGAACCACTCACGGAAATAGTCGCAGAATGGCTTGAAGTCATAAACCTTCTGGAGTGAATCGTTTTCAGGGTCGCATTCGTTGCCTGTGTAGAACATACGCTCAAACTGTGCCGGGGGAAGATAGGGTGAATGGGGGTCCATATGGCGGAGGAAGAGAAGGAAAGGCTTGTCAGCCTTTGCAAGTCTTTCGAGCTCGGGAAGACAAACCTCGTTAAGACCTTCAGCCTTGTGAGCTCTGCCGTCGTTACCTGCACCCCAACCGTCGTAGTTAAGGTATGTGTCGAAGCCGCGGCTGCCTACGTTTCCGGGGAAGCCGATGCATGTTGTATTATAACCGTTTTCTCTTAATATTTCAGGAAGAGTTTTAATGTCCTCTGCAAGGTCTCCAACGTGGCGAAGTGCAACTACGTTTGTACCGAAGCAATCGCGTCCGGACATCATGCTGGAATAACCGGGTGTAGTAGGAACGCTGGGGCTGAAGCAATTTTCAAAGAGAACGCCGCCTTCAGCAAACTTATCCATGTGGGGTGTTGTAAGCCTGTCATATCCGTAGCAGCTCATGTGCTTGCGGAGAAGGCTGTCAATACCTATAAAAAGAACGTTAGGTTTTTTGCTCATAGTAATAAATTCCTTTCTGTAAGGATAAAACTATTATCTTGCACCCAGCATTTTGAGGCAAGCGTTCATATAGCCGTAGCTTTCTGCAGCGATAATAGAAGCGGAAACAGCGTCAAGCTCAGGTCCGATTACTTCAAGGCAGCATGCGCCGTTGTAGTTTGCATCTACCAATGCCTTGAGGTATGCGTAAAGGTCAATATCACCTCTGCCGCAAGCCTGCATGCCGGATTCACCGGGTGAAGGACCGGGGCCCTTGCAGTCGCGGATGTGAACGTGCTTTACGTAATCAATAACAGCAGCAACTGCCTGTGAGGGAACCTCACCTGCGCGGTGAATGTGGCTGGGGTCCATATCGATACCGAAGTTGGGGCTCTTTATAGCGGATGCCAGTTGGAGTGATGTGGGTGTGTTCCATACGCTTGAGCCTACGTGGGCCTTGCAGCAAAGAGTAACACCGTGCTGCTCTGCGAATTCGCAAAGTCTGTTGATGGAATCAAAGCATGCCTTCAGGGAATCCTCATCATTCATCTGACCGGAAGGTCCGATACAAAGCACGGGGATACCGATTTCGGCAGCGCCCTCGCATGCGCCCTTGATAATTTCAGGGTCGTGTGATGCGATTTCGGAAGAGAGGATTTCAAGGCCTGTTTCCTCAATAGCGCCGCGGATGGGGCCTTTGTCTACCTTCCATCCAAGGGGGTTGAAGTGTGTGCACATGCCTGAAATGCCGCAGATGCCTACGCCGTCATAACCGGCCTTTTTGATGCATCTTGCAGCCTCTGCAAAGCTCATAGTCTTAAACAAAACGGAGTTTACGCCAAGTTTAATCATATTAGTTAGTTCCTTTTTTCTTTTTATTGCAACAAAACTACTCAATTAGCCGATAAAATCGGCTAAATAGAACAGTTTTATTAGTGCTTATTATAGAAATATCAATCAACAGAATAAGGGAGAAGTGCAATGTTTCTGGCTCTCATGATAGCCTTCTTAAGGTCTCTCTGATGCTCTGCACATGTTCCTGTGATTCTGCGGGGTAAAATCTTACCTCTTTCTGTGATGTACTTTTTGAGCTTGGCAACATCCTTGTAATCGATTGTCTCTGCCTTGTCTACGCAAAAAGCACAAACCTTTTTCTTTTTTCTGTTTATTTTCGGCTTTTTATCGACCATTTTAATTCCTTTCTTATTTTCCGTGGCTTATGCCATAGGAACAGTTGGCGCGGAATTAGATATTCCGCAAATAAAATGAGCCGCGACGGGCCTGATTACGGTTTGACGTATCAGAACGGAACCTCGTCGTCTGTCTCATCAAGCTGGTAAAGAGGCTCTGACTGGGGGAAGGAATAGTCGCTTGAAGCACCCTGAGAAGACTGTGCGCCGTTCCAATCGATAATAGTAGCCTCATCAGCAACTACCTCTGTGATGTACTTGCGTACGCCGTCCTGCTCATAGGATCTTGTTTGAAGAGCGCCGCAAACGCAGACCCTTGCACCTTTTTTAAGGTGCTTGCCTACTGTTTCTGCAAGCTTTCTCCATGCGACAATGTTAATGAAGTCAGTTTCCTTCTCACCGTTTTGGTTTTTGTACTGACGGTCTACGGCTATTGTGAAGGATGCAACGGGTACACTGTTAGGAGTGTAGCGCATGTTAGGATCCTTTGTAAGCCTGCCTATCAAGATAACTTTGTTCATTTTTGTACCTCTTTCACTGGATTACTCACCATCACGGACAATGATATGTCTGAGTATGGAATCTGAAACCTTGAAGTTGTATTCAAGAGCATCTATAACGTTGAGTTCACTTGAGAAATTAAATACAACGTAGAAGCCCTCAGAATAATCCTCGATAAGGTATGCGAGCTTTCTGAGACCCCAGATGTTTGAATTGTCGAGTGTACCGCCGTTTTCTGTGATTACAGATGTGATCTTTTCGATTACAGCATTTGTTGCTGCCTCGTCCATATCAGGACGAATAATGAATACGGTTTCGTATTTTCTCATATTTTCACCTCCTCCCGGACTAATGGCCCTGCTTTCAGATGCAGAGCAAGGGATAAAAAGGGAATAAATTACATATTCCCCTTATCATGCGTGTATTTTATCACAAAGTGCAAAAAAATACAATATCATATTATTACTTTTTTCTCAATTTTCGAAGGAAATGTCCCCGTTTTTTATTCCCTCGTTTACTTCCTCCAAGGATTTGTGGGTGCCTATGTCAAACCATATTCCGTCAAACTTAAAGGCGTATACCGTGGAATTGTTTGCCATATAGGGAACCAGGTGCCCTGGGGCGTCGGGGTTGTTGCCGTCTGTAAGATATTTCTTTATAAGCGGGATGTCCTTTTTCTGATAAAGGTAAAGGGCAGGGGACGCAAGGTTGCTCTTGGGGTTTTGGGGCTTTTCCTCAAAATCAAGAACCTTCATATTGCTGTCTGTAAGAACGATACCCATTCTTCTCTGTTCCTCAAGCTCCTCTATAACGCGTACGGTTATAACGTTTGCCTTCTTTTCGTTAAAGTAGGCCACCATATCGTTAAGTGAGAAGGTAAAGAGGTTATCTCCTGCAAGAACAAGTGTGTCGTCGTCAATGCCTGCTCTGTCTATAACAAGCTGCAAGTCACCGATTGCGCCGAGGCGTGTTGCGTTATCGCTTGTACCGTCGTCATAAACAATTATTTCCTTATCTGTTTGCGCTGTTTTAGCCCAATCCTCAAACTGGGAGGCAAAGCGTGAGTTTGTAACAAGATAAATTTTATCAATTTCTTTTACCTTATTGATAGCACCGAGTATATGGTCTATCATGGTTCTGTCCCCTATCTGGAGAAGACTTTTGGGCATATTTTCTGTTAAGGGGTAGAGCCTCGTGGCATACCCTGCGGCAAGAATAATACATTTCATAACGGAATTTCACCTTTCGTTTTTTTAGTATATATAATGTAGAGATTAGTTATCGGAGCCTTGTAATCTGTGGAGTAACGTTGCGGCAATATCCATCTGCACAGTCATCTGCTTTTCATTTATATAGAAATACCACGTGTTGAGTTTGTCGCTTATTTCTATATCGTTTTTATGTGCGGTACAAAGTGCGGGTATGGATGAAATAGGGAAGAAGAGGGTGGTTTCTTCATTGTTATCTATTGTACCCTTGAAGGTAAGCCCTGTCTTATCCAATGTAAGTGTACCGGAAGGACTTGTGCAGGGTGTGATCTTACCTATATACGGGTCTGATTTTTTGATTTTGAATATGGTTGCCGTAAGGCTGAAGTCCTCTGCCGAAATTGCCTCCCTCATTATATCCTCCTGGAAGTGATACCAATCAACTGGGGAGTCAAACACAACGTCGTTTTCTGTTGAGGGGTGCAGAAAGCCCTTTTGGTCCATAATTGCCGTATTGGAGCAGCTCGTGCAGTAAAGTGTTTTGCCCTTTGTCTGCATTGTGGCTACACCCTTGCATTTGGGGCACATATAAAGTATGTTTTCTATTCCCTCAGCCACCTTTCTGTTGCGGAATTTAACGTTGGCGCTTCTGTTCCACTCGTAGTCGTTGTAATACAGACCTTCCTTTATTCTGGTGTATATTTCGTCTACGGAAAGATTTTTTACCTCATCTGCGGAAAGTATACATTTTATATCTGTGGTGATTTTGCCGCGGCGGGATTTTTTAGCCCAGCGTGGCCAGGACATATACGAGCCGTGAGAAAGTGATGCCCATACGGGTATTGAAAGCTTTTTTGCGAACTTTGCAATAGCGTCTGAAAACTCAACATACTCACCGCAAATTGAACGGCGCCCCTCGGGGAATATAAGAAGAGAATATCCGTTTGCAACAGCCTGAAGCATAGCCTTCATAGACCTTATGTCGGAGGAAAACTGCTGCTTGGGTATTGCCCCCAACGAGTTGAGAAACTTACCCGCCACGGGGATCCTGAAATAGAAGTTAGAGGAGAGTATACGCATCTTTTTATTTGGTGTATATACTCCTGCTATAAAGGGATCGAGGTTAGATGGATGGTTGCCTAGTATAAGCACGGGGGAGTCTGCCTTTGCAAGAGGCTCCAGAAGCTTTACGTTATACCTTGCGTTTATTACAGGCTTTGCAACAGCTCTGAAAAGGGACATCTTCGGCGTAAACTTATCCTTCTTGCTTTTACGGATAGAATTACCTTTTTTCTTAAACAGCATATCTCTTCTCCTTTGGTTGTTACGGCTATTATATAACATAACTTAAAGTAATTCAACTTTGAAGTGATTAAAAGGTATTATAATGTAAAATTTTGCGGACATATCATTGCTTTGGCAGGTGTTCATAGAAAAATGATCTTTTTATAGATGTAGGTGCTCTTAGTATAGACGTGTCTGAAAATGAAATAGGTATAGATATTGTCTTGACTGATAAAGCGGATTTTGGGACAAGGTGTTATCTCTGCGATTTGTACAGTTGCTATGCTTTGAGTGAGACAGTATAAATGGAAAAGCAAAAAAACTCGAAAAAAATCAAAAAAATTTTGAGAAAAAAACGTGCGAAAAAAGCAAAAACTCAAAAATGTGCGGAAATAACGGCAAAAGGAAGGGTAAAAACAAAATAAAAAAAGATGTTGACAAAGGCTGAAATGTGATGTATAATACACAAGCATTCTTGCGAGGGGGTAAAAGCCCCGGGCAAAAAAGGATGCGCAGGACCTTGAAAAAATAACAGCACAGCGAAGTAAGAATGGATTGATGAGAAAAACAACGAAGTCAATTAAGAGTTGAGGCAGGATAATCGGTCAGCCTGAAAGAGACCGAAAAGAACTCATATCGAGAGCAACCCGAAAGGGAAGCGATAGATTTTAATGAGAGTTTGATCCTGGCTCAGGACGAACGCTGGCGGCGCGCTTAAAACATGCAAGTCGAACGAAGGCATCTGCTTCGGTAGATACCTTAGTGGCGGACGGGTGAGTAACACGTGAGTAACCAACCTTGTACAGGGGAATAACTAAGAGAAATCTTAGCTAATACCGCATAATACACGAAAACCGCATGGTAGAAATGTTAAAGGAGCAATCCGGTACAAGACGGACTCGCGCACCATTAGCTAGTTGGTGAGGTAACGGCCCACCAAGGCTACGATGGTTAGCCGGCCTGAGAGGGTGAACGGCCACATTGGGACTGAGATACGGCCCAGACTCCTACGGGAGGCAGCAGTTAGGAATATTGGGCAATGGGGGAAACCCTGACCCAGCGACGCCGCGTGAGCGATGAAGACCTTCGGGTCGTAAAGCTCTGTCATTAGGGACGACAAAAGGACGGTACCTAATGAGGAAGCCCCGGCAAACTACGTGCCAGCAGCCGCGGTAATACGTAGGGGGCGAGCGTTGTCCGGATTTACTGGGCGTAAAGGGTGCGTAGGCGGTTTTGCAAGTCAGATGTGAAATACCGGGGCTTAACTCCGGGGCTGCATCTGAAACTGCATAACTAGAGTGCAGGAGGGGAAAGCGGAATTCCTAGTGGAGCGGTGAAATGCGCAGAGATTAGGAGGAACACCGGTGGCGAAGGCGGCTTTCTGGACTGTAACTGACGTTGAGGCACGAAAGCGTGGGGAGCAAACAGGATTAGATACCCTGGTAGTCCACGCCGTAAACGATGGATACTAGGTGTGGGGATGAGAAGTCTCCGTGCCGCAGCTAACGCAATAAGTATCCCGCCTGGGGAGTACGGCCGCAAGGTTGAAACTCAAAGGAATTGACGGGGGCCCGCACAAGCAGCGGAGCATGTGGTTTAATTCGAAGCTACGCGAAAAACCTTACCAGGACTTGACATCCCGATGAATCACATAGAGATATGTGCGGATCAGCAATGATACATTGGAGACAGGTGGTGCATGGTTGTCGTCAGCTCGTGTCGTGAGATGTTGGGTTAAGTCCCGCAACGAGCGCAACCCTTATTGCTAGTTACCAGCGGATAAAGCCGGGGACTCTAGCGAGACTGCCGTGGATAACACGGAGGAAGGTGGGGATGACGTCAAATCATCATGCCCCTTACGTTCTGGGCTACACACGTGCTACAATGGTCCAAAACAAAGAGAAGCGAAGCCGTAAGGTGGAGCAAACCTCATAAACTGGATCTCAGTTCGGATTGTGGGCTGCAACCCGCCCACATGAAGCCGGAGTTGCTAGTAATCGCGAATCAGCATGTCGCGGTGAATGCGTTCCCGGGCCTTGTACACACCGCCCGTCAAACCATGGGAGTTGGTAGCACCCGAAGCCGGTGGCTTAACCGAAAGGAGAGAGCCGTCTAAGGTGAGACTAATGACTGGGGTTAAGTCGTAACAAGGTAGCCGTATCGGAAGGTGCGGCTGGATCACCTCCTTTCTAAGGAGAGCGTCTTTGTTCGACAGAATGTTGAATAGAGGTACTCAAAAAGTCCTCAACTAGAAAATTCTACTTGAGACTGTGCTGTTATGTTTTGAAGGAAACTTCAAAGTGATATCCCATGGGGGTATAGCTCAGCTGGGAGAGCACCTGCTTTGCAAGCAGGGGGTCAAGAGTTCGAGCCTCTTTATCTCCACCAAAAGGTATCACGAGGGAGTTGCCTGAAGAAATATTGGGCTCATAGCTCAGTTGGTTAGAGCGCACGCCTGATAAGCGTGAGGTGGGTGGTTCAAGTCCACTTGAGCCCACCAATGAGTGAGAACTCAATAAAACGAACCTTGAAAATTGCATAATTGGAGACAAAAGTAAAAAAGACAGAGAATCAGACGAGAATTAAATAATTTTTCTGATAATCTAGGGTAAACAAAGTTAAGAAATTGACGAAAGTAATCAATTTCGCCGAAAGATCAAGCAAGGAAGTGCGCATGGCGGATGCCTTGGCACTGGGAGCCGAAGAAGGACGTAGAATGCTGCGATAAGCCACGGGGAACCGCAAAACAGGTTTTGATCCGTGGATTTCCGAATGGGGAAACCCACCGTATTGAAAGATACGGTATCTGTATCAGAACACATAAGATACAGAGGGGAACGCAGGGAACTGAAACATCTTAGTACCTGCAGGAAGAGAAAGAAAAAATCGATTTTCAAAGTAGTGGCGAGCGAAATGGAAAGAGCCCAAACCGAGAGTAGCAATATTCGAGGGGTATGGACCGCGTAATCGACGATACGACGACTTGAACTGTTTTGGGAAAGCAGACCATAGAAGGTGAAAGTCCTGTAAAGGAAGTCAGACAATAGAGGCGGTATCCGGAGTAGTGCGGGGCACGTGAAATCCCGTATGAAGGTGGGGGGACCACCCCCTAAGGCTAAATACTACCCAGTGACCGATAGTGAACAAGTACCGTGAGGGAAAGGTGAAAAGAACCCCGGGAGGGGAGTGAAATAGAATCTGAAACCGTGCGTATACAAGCGGTGGAAGCGCAAGCGACCACGTACTTTTTGTAGAACGGACCGGCGAGTTACTCTAACATGCAAGGTTAAGTGCTAAGAGGCACGGAGCCGAAGGGAAACCGAGTTTTAACTGAGCGTATAGTATGTTGGAGTAGACCCGAAACTGAGTGACCTATCCATGGACAGGATGAAGCGAGAGTAAAATCTCGTGGAGGTCCGGACCCACCGCCGTTGAAAAGTTGGGGGATGAGCTGTGGATAGCGGAGAAATTCTAATCGAACTCAGAGATAGCTGGTTCTCCCCGAAATAGCTTTAGGGCTAGCCTTATACATGATTGCAGGAGGTAGAGCACTGATTCGGCTAGGGGGCGTTAGCCTACCGAACCTTCTCAAACTACGAATGCCTGTTAATTGAAGTATGGGAGTCAGACCAAGTGAGATAAGTTTCTTGGTCAAAAGGGAAAAAGCCCAGATCAACAGCTAAGGTCCCCAAGTTCGAGTTAAGTGGGAAAGGAAGTGTTCCCGCACAGACAGCCAGGATGTTGGCTCAGAAGCAGCCATTCATTTAAAGAGTGCGTAATAGCTCACTGGTCAAGTGGAAATGCGCCGAAGATGTACCGGGGCTAAAACTCGACACCGAAGCTTTGGAATTGTCGTAAGACGATTGGTAGGGGAGCATTGTATAAAGGATGAAGCTGAGACTGTAAGGTCCAGTGGACAAAATACAAGAGAGAATGCCGGTATAAGTAGCGAGAGCGAAGTGAGAAACTGAGCCGTCGAATGCCCAAGGTTTCCTGGGGAAGGGTCATCCACCCAGGGTAAGTCAGGACCTAAGCTGAGGGCGAAAGCCGTAGGTGATGGACAATCGGTAAAAATTCCGATACCACCGAACCCGTTTGAGAGATGCAGTGACACAGAAGGAGAAGCCTGCCGCAGTGATGGAAAGCTGCGGGCAAGCTGTAAGACTGGTACGCAGTGAAGTACACGTACCATTAAGGTTGAGCAGTGACGCGGACTGAAAATAAGTAAGGAAGAGGTAGATATCACGCTGGCGAGAAAAGCTGCTATCGAGGGATAAGGTGCCTGTACCGCAATCCGACGCAGGTGGGCAAGTAGAGAATACAAAGACGGACGGGAGAACCCTTGTTAAGGAACTCGGCAAAATGACCCCGTAACTTCGGGAGAAGGGGTACCTACGCAAGTAGGTCACAGAGAAGAGGCCCAAGCGACTGTTTAACAAAAACACAGGTTTCTGCTAAATCGCAAGATGATGTATAGGAGCTGACACCTGCCCAGTGCCGGAAGGTTAAGAGGAGAGGTTAGCGCAAGCGAAGCTTTGAATTGAAGCCCCGGTGAACGGCGGCCGTAACTATAACGGTCCTAAGGTAGCGAAATTCCTTGTCGGGTAAATTCCGACCTGCACGAAAGGTGTAACGATTTGGGCGCTGTCTCAACAAGGGACCCGGTGAAATTGAAGTGCCAGTGAAGATACTGGCTACCCGCGATTGGACGGAAAGACCCCGTAGAGCTTTACTGTAACCTAATACTGAGTTTTGATAATGGATGTACAGGATAGGTGGGAGGCTATGAAGCATGCGCGTCAGCGTGTGTGGAGCCAACCTTGGGATACCACCCTTCTATTAGCGAGATTCTAACATTATGACGTGATCCGTATAGTGGACAATGTTAGGTGGGCAGTTTGACTGGGGCGGTCGCCTCCGAAAGAGTAACGGAGGCGCCCGAAGGTTCCCTCAGAATGGATGGAAACCATTCGAAGAGTGCAAAGGCATAAGGGAGCTTGACTGCGAGAGAGACATTTCGAGCAGGTACGAAAGTAGGGCTTAGTGATCCGGCGGTAGTGAGTGGAAATGCCGTCGCTCAACGGATAAAAGTTACCTCGGGGATAACAGGCTGATCTCCCCCAAGAGTCCACATCGACGGGGAG
>SVGI01000030.1 GCA_015056385.1 Clostridiales bacterium | reverse complement strand
CGAAATACTTTCGGCGATTATAATCCCGGCGGCAAGCTTCCTATAACGTTCCCCAGAAACGTTGGTCAGCTTCCTTTGTTCTATTCATACAAGCCCTCAGGTCGCGGATACGGCTATGTTGAAAACGATGGCTCACCTATGTATCCCTTTGGCTACGGCTTAAGCTACACCACCTTTGCTACGGATAACATTTCCTTTAATGTCGTGAAGGATAGTATTGAAATATCTCTTTCAATTAAAAATACAGGGGATATGCTTGGCTCCGAGGTAATACAGATTTACTTCACAGGTACAAATGGTGACGTTGTTCTGCCTTGCCTTGAGCTTAAGGCATATAAGCGTGTTTACTTAAATGCGGGAGAAGAGGCTAACGTAACAATAAACGTGCCCAACGAAGCCTTCTCATATCTTGATAAGGAAATGAATATGGGTATGCACGATGCGGATTATGTTGTATCTGTTGCAACCTCAAGCGTAGATGTACTTGAAAAATTTGAGCTGAAGGTACGTAATAAGGAAATTATAAAAGGCTGATCTGTAATAACGATAAGTAAAAAGGGTTGGAGTAAAATATGTTGCTCTAACCCTTTTTTGTTGTAAAAAAAATCCTGCAGAGCTTATCTGCAGGATTTATATTTTTGTTATTTTAAATCCTTCCTTCTGAATTTAAGCATACCCAATCCTAAAAATCCTGCGGCACCAATCACAGGGGGGAGGACAATATACAATACATCCTTTATTGAGTATGATTCTACAATACCGATATAGTATGCTGAATTACATACGTTTATGCGGTTGAAGAAGGTAAGTACTTTAACAAGGGCTTGATTTGCCTCAGGATCAATTTCGAAAATGCTCAAAGCCACCTGAGTTATGGATCCTATTATTATAAGCACAAACGTTATGGCAACGTAAAGAACAATTACCAATCCTACGTTCTTCATAGAGGCGCACAGCCAGCTCATCAAAGCCGCAATAAATAAAAGTATAATTATTTCGAATAAAAGTGATTCTATAAAATACCATACGTCAGCCAAAACAAAGGGTGTTGCCTGATAATCAAAGAATATAAGGCTGCAGCCTAATGATGTAAAGGCGTGAACAAGCATTATAACAATCAAAGATACTGCTGTTACGGTAAACATTGAAAAGAATATTTCATTACGGGTTTTGCCTGCAATGATCTTATTTCTTACAGTACCGAAGCTGAAATCCTTGCAAATAATTATTGAAAGGAGAACAGGCCCGATAAGTCCAAGATTGTTGTTAAGAGAGAATGACTGGAAAAACTGTGCCTTTGCCGTAATCAATCCGGGCAATAATGTTTCAACCTCTTCACCTGCGAATTTGAAAATAACGAAGTATATAATAGGTGTTATAAGGGCTAATACTACACCTATTATAAGTGAAACGAAGAATAATTTATCCTTAAGCACTCTTCTGAAGTCTGATTTTATAAGGCTCTTCATTTTGCACCTCCTACAATAGAAAGGTAGTATTCCTCAAAGCTTGTTTCACTGCAGTTAACACTTGTTAGAGTAACCTCTGATGTTATAAGTGTACCTAAAACACTGTTAAGATCTATCTCTCCGCTTATTTTTACCCCCTCGGGTATGTATGAAAGCATGTCTGCAGGCAGTATCGATGAAAGTACCTCCATAAGCCTTGAACTATCGTTAGACTGTATGGATGTGGTTTTCGTGCACTCACGGTGAAGCTCTTCAGAGGTTATTTCCTTAATTATAGTACCCTTTGATATGATTCCATACTTTGTTGCTACAAGTGTAAGCTCTGTAAGTATGTGGGATGATATAAGGAATGTAATCCCTCTTTCTCTGTTAAGCTTTAATATAAGCTCACGTATTTCCACAATTCCTGCGGGGTCAAGCCCGTTCATTGGCTCGTCAAGAATTAAAAATTCAGGGTCGCCTAAAAGGGTCATAGCAATACCCAGGCGTTGGCGCATACCCAAGGAAAAATCGCCTACGTGCTTTTTGTTGTTCAAAAGCTCACCAAGGCCAACGTCGCAAAGAACGCCCTTAATTTTTTCTTCATCGTTTATACCTAAAATGGTAGCCTGCATTTTAAGTGAATCGTAGGCAGACATATTAAGATATATAGACGGAGTTTCAACTATGGCGCCTATTTTTTTACGTGCGCCGTAAATATCCTTACTGTTGTTTTTTACACCGAAAAGCTCAAAGGAGCCGCCGTTTTCAAATATAAGGCCTGAAATAAGGCGGATAAGCGTTGTTTTACCGGAGCCGTTTTCACCTACAAAGCCGTAAATATCACCGCGGCGTATGCTCATATATGCATTGTTTACAGCCGGATGGGATTTGTATTTTTTTGTAAGGCCCTCAACCTTTAATACGTATTCCATAAAAAATCCTTTCACGTAAAATACTGATATAATTGTAGTATAAACTTAATGAAAAATCAACAGAAAAGCAGTTGAGTTATATTTATCATTCGTTGACACCTTTGTATGTGTATGATAAAATTCCTATACATCTATAAAGCGGAGGGTATAGCGTGAAAATACTTTTTCACGCGGTTTTATGGCTTTCGCCACCAAAGCGGCGGCGATTTTGTAGAGCAAAACCGGCCACAATTCCCCAGGAAAGGAAGACTTTCGATAAACGAAAGCCATGGTTATTATTATGGAATACCTTGTAAAATGTTGTTCGAAATACGGTAGCTGCACAGATAACGGCAATAACGTAGTTTTCAAAGCAAAAAATACTGTGGACGAGGCGTTTTTTTCAATAAATATAACATTTCCTCAGTGGGAGGATGATTGTTATATAATGATGCCCGCCTGTGTGTATGACGGTAATAAAATAAAAAAAATAGTCAGAAGCTATCCCCCTATGTATACCCCCGAGGAAAGCGGCGTGGATTGTATCCCTCTTATGACAGACGTCCCGGGGCTTTTAGAGGACGGTAGCGGTGAAATCCAGGTTACCACAGGTGATATGGCAACTCCCTGCGTAGGTATATACTATAAAGAGAAAAAAGAGTGTATTTTTATACTTACTCAGCAGCATATAAAGGGTAGAAATATAGGTATTACACTCAGGCGCGGTGAGGTAACGCTTTCCTGCCCTGCAAGCCGTACAAGGCTTTACAGATTCTGCCAGCCCCACAAAACGTCAGGAGATAAGGGTATTCCTGTTGAGGCGGGGGAAGAGGTTGCATGTGAATATAAGATATATACCTTTGATTGCAGAAGCATGGAGGAGTTTTATGAAAGGTTTTTCCAAATCAGAAAATCTCTTATGAGTAATCCCCGCGCCGATTTCGGGTATACAAAAGAGCTTTGGGATATTATGGAGAAGCACTTTAACGAGGCGAATTTTAGCGGAGAATATTATGCTGAGGCGTCAGGTGTATGGCAATGCGGCTGGGTAGGCGGGGGAATGTCCACATACCCTCTCCTTAAATACGGAAATAATCTTTCAAGAGAAAGGTCTGTACAAACTATGGACTACGTTGCAGACCATCAGGCCCCAAGCGGCTTTTACTACGGAATAATAAGGAATGGCGTAATAAGCGATGACAGCTTTTCAACAAAGGGTATGGAAAATCTCCATCTCGTAAGAAAAAGCGGAGATATACTTTATTTCTGGTTTAAGAATTTAAGCGCTGTTGAACCAAAGGAAAAGTGGGTTGAAAGTGCCCGCAAATGTGCGGATGCATTTGTAAAGCTGTATAGAACCTATTCAAAATTCGGTCAGTTCATAAACGTCATAACAGGGGAGATGGTGGTAGGCTGCTCTACGTCAGGGGCAATAGTGCCTGCGGGCCTTGCAAAGGCCTGGGAATACTTCAAAAACGATGATTATATTGAGGTGGCAAAGGAATCACTTGAAAAATATTGGTGTGAATTTACTGAAAACGGATATACAAACGGCGGCCCCGGTGAAATGTTAAGCGCCCCGGATAGTGAAAGCGCATTTGCTCTTCTTGAAAGCTGTGTTGTCCTTTACGAGGTAACAGGTGAGGTGAAATGGCTTGAGTACGCTAAAACCTTGGCGCATTTCTGCTCATCATGGGTAGTAACGTATTCGTACAAATTTCCTGATTGGTCAGAGTTTGCACGCCTTAAAATAAATACGGTAGGCAGTGTGTTTGCTAACGTACAGAATAAGCATTCTGCCCCGGGAATATGTACTCTTTCGGGAGACAGCCTGTTAAAGCTTTATAAATATACGGGAGATGCAGAATATCTCGAGCTTATAAAGGATATATCGTATTTTATTCCCCAATGTGTTTCTACAAAAAAAAGACCCATTTATTCATGGGAAAAGCCTCCCCGTGCGTTGCCTGAGGGCTACATTAACGAAAGGGTAAATATGAGTGATTGGGAGGATGATATAGGCTTGGGAGGCGTATTTTACGGTACGTGCTGGCCTGAAACAAGCCTCACCCTTTCATTTGCAGAGCTTATGACCCATAGCGAAATGATAGAAAAATAGCTTTTTTAACTTAAAAAGGGTACCGCAAATTACGCGATACCCTTCTTTTATATCCCGTATATGCCTGTTACAGGGTCTTTGAATAACGGAATATGTGGTGTAAAAAACGTAAAAAGCACAAACAATACGCCTATAAGGCATATCGCTATAAACGCCATAAGAGGGGACAAAATATACGGCTCGTTTCTTTTGAAAAGCACCCCCTCGCGTATAAGAGCTATTGCCGCGGAAACAAAAAATATAGCAATATTCACCCAATCCGGTGATTTCCCGAATGCGCCGTTATACGTATAGAAAATTATGGGGATAAGTATAAGCCCTGTTATAATACCCATAAGCTTTATATTCCAGAAATTCCTGCTCTTATTTTCCTTAAAAAACCACTGTATAACGGCAAATATAAGCATAGAAAAGTATAAAAGCTTCATATGCTCCCACGTGGATTCATTTACCCCTGAAAAAGAAGCCACAAACAGGCTTTCTCCCGTCCATTCATATAAAAAGTGGAGCAGTACCCCCAACGCAGAAACAATAAAAAATCCCGGAAACTGTGATGTAAAAAATCTTTTCTTCATTTTTCTCCCTTATTTTTTATATTATTTTATGCAGGACAAGGGAGGTTAATGTGTATAAAAATAAAAGACCTTGAATATTCAAGGCCTTTTGAATTATTGATGCTTAATCCTTCCAGACAAAGTTATAATTTATGGATTCTCCGCCGTCAACTATAATGCTTTGTCCTGTACATAATTTGTTTGTTACTGTCATAAAATAAGCCCACTGTGCAATTTCCTCCGGCGTTGCCCACCTTTTAAGGGGTGTTTCATCCATTATTTTCTGCCAGAGAACAGGGTCTGTTATCACACATTCGTTAAGGGGCGTTAATACGCCTCCCGGGTCAATGCTGTTGCAGGTTGCACCGTATTGTGCAATACGCATTGCCACATTTTTGGTGTATGCAATAACACCGCCCTTACTTGCGCAGTATTGAGGGAATTCCGCCCCTGTGTGTCCGCTTGCAGAGCCTATATTGAGCACAGAGCAAATTTCACTTTGAACGCCGTATTTTTCCGTGATTTGAATAAGCGCCTTAAGGTTAATGTCTATGTCGTCCTCGTTTTGTGTTCCTGCGTTATTGATGAGTATATTTACCCCCTGTATATCTGGTAAATTATCAATATCTCTTATATCACAGGTGAAATGGGTATAATTTGAGTGGTAAACGCTTTGTGAAAGGCGGTCTATACCTACTACCTTATGTCCGTTTTTTAGAAATATTTCTGCTATGGCTTTGCCAATACCCTGAGATGTTCCCGTTATTAAAATTTTCACTGTAATTCTCCTTTACTTATGTATGAAAGGTATTCCTGCCCTACGTTATTTCGGTGCCATTTTGTAAGTATTCTGTATCCGATAGGTGAAAATGCAACCTCTGCAATAAGCTCAGCCACAGCGCCGGTTAAGGCGCAGGTAACACACTGCAATACAGTCCAATGAAAGCCATCCCAGAATATAGGTGCAAAACACACGAAAACTATCACAGAAAAAATAAGATTATCCAAAAATTGCCCTACAAACGTGGATATATATGCCTGTGTTACGTATGCCAGCTTTCCGTTAGGGTTTTTACTGAATGCCTTGCCTATGCTCCAGTTAAGAAAATTGTTTATGTATGCGGAAATTAAAAAGGCAATGGTGCTGCCTAAAAGAATAAACCAGGTTTCACCGAGTATTCCGTTAAGCACAGTGTAATCTCCTGCGTTAGATGGGATAATGCTTGCGATGTAGAAAATAAAGCAGGTAAGCACGTTTATTGCAGATGCAAGAATGGCAATTTTTGTAGAAGCCCTTGGTCCGAAGTACTTAGTTATGATGTCCATACACATAAACGAAAGCCAGGATATTAAAATGCCTCCGTCAAGGGCTATCCATTTTGTTTGTAAAAGCGTTTTGTTTGCAAGTAAATTCATACAGATAACACTTACTACAAACAGAGATACCACTGTTGAAGGTATGCTTCTGAGTAGTATCCTCGTATCCTTGTGCTCGTGCTTAATCCGTTCTCTTATTGCGGAGTTGTGTGATTTGTTTTGTTTGAACATATTTCCCTCAAAAAAATACAGTTCAAAACCAAAAGGCTACCGAAAAAGAAAAGGGCTCTGCAAAACGCAAAGCCACATTCATAACCGTTATGAATAGCAGTCCTGGTTTTGTTTAACGACAGGATGGTACAAACGAACTGTCGGTACGCGTATTATATAACAATACGTGTAAAAACGCAAGGCTTACTGTATATTAAAAATAACGGCAGAAGACTCTGCCGTTATTTACCCTAATACTTATGCTTTATTAACTTGAACTATAAAAGAATTATTCATCCTTTATAGTTCCTTTTCTTACGTTTTCATCAATCAAGCCCTTCGTATATTCCCATATTTTTTCAGAGCCCAGGCTTGATGTCTGTTGCCTTCCCACAACCTGCGATTTACTTACACCGTGTTTTACCCAATCCTTACCTCCGTTAAAATTATTTAAGAGAAGTGGCTGAAAATTATCTATGGCCCTTACAAATCTGGCCTCGGTGGTTTTACATTCCTCAAATTCCTTAAAGAGCGCATAAAATTCATCCCTTTGGTCATCGGGGAGCATACCGAATATTCTCTGCGCGGCTCGTTCCTCGCGCTCCTTTTGTGTTTTCTTGGCTGTGGTATCGTAGGCGTAGGTATCTCCCGCATCAATTTCTACAATATCATGTATAAGAGCCATCATCATAGCCTTGGAAATGTCGAATTCCTCGTTGGAATATTCCCTAAGAAGGTAAATCATCATTGCCATATGCCATGCGTGCTCGGCGTCGTTTTCCTGCCTTATGTAGCCGCTGATGTGCGTCTGGCGGTAAATATTTTTTTCTTTGTCAGCTTCAAGAATGAAATCCAGCTGCTTTTCAAATCGTTCGTTATTCATTGGTTAGCTTTCGTTATATTTCGGGAACAATGTAATTTTTTTGATTGAGTGCTGCTTCTATGCGGTCAAGAGTGGCCTCATTATCTGCCCGGACTGTGTGATAATGGTAGCCGCCGGTAATATGCATCAGTTCTGTGGATTGCCCTGTTCTTACACCCTCCAGAAACTGCTTGATGTGCATCCTTGAAAAAATATTAAGTGCAGCTTCTATTTTACCGTATACCTTATGCCATACGAATACGTCAACTACTGTGCCTCCAAGCTCAACAATACAGGAAAGCTCATCCTCCGTTTGTTCTGTTGTGTGGCGCACCTTAAAAACTCTCTCTGAAAGGGGAGATTTCTGTATTACGTAACCTTGGTTTGTGGAAAGAATCTCAAACCCCATTCCTTTAAGCACAGTAATATCCTGTACAATTATCTGGCGGGATATATCAAATCTTTGCGCAAGCTCATTGCCTGTAACAGGGCCGCGCGCGGACAGAAGCAGATTTACGATTGCTTTTCTTCGTTCGGCTACCTTCATTATTTTCTCCTTATTATATTGAATGAAGATTTTTCAGAGAAAGGTCCAATATTGGGGAGGAGTGGGTAAGGGCGCCGCTTGATATATAATCAACGCCTATATCAACAAGCCTTGCCACGTTTTCTCTTGTTACGTTGCCGCTGCACTCAGTTTCAGCCTTGCCGCAGCAAAGTTCAACAGCCTTTTTCATATCCTCAATGCTCATATTATCAAGCATTATAATATCTGCGCCTGCTTCAAGTGCCTCCTTAAGCATATCAAGGCTTTCAACCTCAATTTCTATTTTACGTACAAAGGGGGCGTATTCCTTGGCCATTCTTACAGCCTCTTTTACACCGCCTGCGGCACCGATATGATTATCCTTCAGAAGAATACCGTCGCTAAGGTTGTATCTGTGGTTGTATCCGCCGCCAACCTTAACAGCGTATTTTTCGAAGATACGCATATTAGGCGTGGTTTTTCTTGTGTCAAGCAGCTTCGTCTTTGTTCCCTTCAAAAGATTTGCGATTCCTCTTGTATACGTTGCAATACCGCTCATTCTCTGTAAATAGTTAAGCGCAGTTCTTTCTCCTGAAAGAAGCACACGTATATCTCCGCGAACAAGGCCTATTTTCTCACCGTTTTTAACGTTGTCGCCGTCCTTGCAATAGAATATAACCTCGGTTTTGTCATCAAGAAGCTCAAATACTCTCTTAAAAACCTCAAGGCCTGCAATTACGCCGTTTTGCTTACAGATAAGGTCGACCTCGCCTGCCTGATAATATGGCATAACAGAATTGGTGGTAATATCCTCGCTGGTGATATCCTCCTTAAGGGCCTGTAAAATCAAATCATCGGCATTCATTTTCATTGTGATATTATTCATGGCTTAATCTCTCCTTTTCTATTGCCGCAAGAACGGCCTCTTTATATTCTTCCTTATAGTTTTTGTATTTTGATTCATCAATTATGATTTCTGTATCCTTTTTTGATTCGGTATATCCCTCTATAATATGCCGTGCAGCCCTCTTTGCAAAAACCAGGCTTTCAAGCAGGGAATTACTTGCAAGACGGTTTCTGCCGTGAACGCCGTTACAGGCTGTTTCTCCTGCAGCATACAGGCGGTTCATAGAGGTTTTACTGTATCTGTCTACGTCAATACCACCCATAAAATAATGCTGTGAGGGAACTACGGGTATGGGTTCTTTTGTTGGGTCGTAGCCTTCATCAAGGCATCGCTTGTATATATTCGGGAAATGACTTTTGATTTCCTCCTCGGGAATAGGCGCCATGGAAAGCCAGACGTGCTTTGTACCTTCCTTTTTCATCTCTGCAAAAATAGCATTTGCAACAACGTCGCGTGGCAAAAGCTCATTTACAAAGCGTTCCCCCTTGGAATTAAGAAGTATAGCGCCTTCTCCGCGTACGGATTCTGAAATCAGAAACTCACGGCTGCCCTCCTTTTCGGTATAGAGAGTAGTAGGATGTATCTGAATATAATCAATATGCTGAAGCTTGATGTCATATTTTAAGGCAAGGGCAATAGCGTCTCCCGTAAGATGCTTGTAATTTGTGGAATGCTCAAAAATTCCGCCTATACCTCCTGTTGCAAGAACAGTGTAGTCTGCCTGAATAGAGGAAAATTGATAATTTTCATCATGACCTATTATGCCGCGGCATTCGTTGCCTTCGCATATAAGGTCAACCATTGTGTAGTTTTCAATGATAGTGATGTTATCTCTGCCCCTTGCAGTTTCAAGAAGATGTGAGGTGATTTCCTTGCCTGTTTCATCCTCATGAAATAGAATACGGGGATGCGTATGGGCGCCTTCTCTTGTATAGGTGAATTCCTCGCCGTTTTTTTCAAAGCGTACACCGTAGGATATAAGGTCCGCAATAACATCTCTTGACGAATGAATCATAACGTGTACGGAATCAGGGTTGTTTTCGTAATGCCCTGCCTTCATTGTATCCTCGTAAAATGAGTCGTAATCCTCCTCATCACGTAAAACACAAATGCCGCCCTGTGCAAGAAAGGAATCGCTTCTTTTCGCCTTGTCTTTTGTTACAACAATAATATTTTTTTCCTTGGGAAGATTCAATGCGCAGTACAGGCCTGCAACACCGCTTCCTACAATTAAAACGTCTGTTTTCAATTTGTTACCTCGCAAGCTTAAGCATTTTGTCAAGAGGGATAAGTGCGGCCTCTCTTAAATCGTCGCTTACCGTGATTTCATTTTTCTCGGTTTGTAATACGTCAAGCAGGCTTTCAAGTGTATTAAGCTTCATATCCTTACAGCAGGGGCGGTTTTTTGTGAAATAGAATCGTTTTGAGGGGTTATCATTTATAAGCTTGAAATTTACTCCGTCCTCAGTACAGATAATAAACTCATCGCAGCTGCTTTTTGAAGCATATTTAATAATTTCAGCCGTGCTTCCTATATAATCCGAAAGCTCTAAAATTTCTTTTTCACATTCAGGATGGGTAAGCACAAGGGCGTTGGGGTGGCTTTGCTTTTCATCCTCTACATCCTTGGCGGTAATTGCCGCGTGAATAGGGCAAAATCCATCGTTGAGGATAATGTTTTTTTCAGGAACACACTCTTTAACGAAATTACCTAAATTCTTATCGGGTATAAAAAATATATTTTTGTTAGGAAGCGCCTTAACAATGGAAATAGCGTTGGAGGACGTTACACAAACGTCACTTTTAGCCTTAAGTGATGCTGTGGAATTTATATAGCAAACAACGGCAATATCGTCGTATTTACTTCGTAATTCTTCGATTTTCCCCGGGGAAACCATGTGTGCCATAGGGCAGTCTGCCGTAATATCCGGCATTAAAACCTTTTTTTCGGGGTTTAATATTTTTGCGCTTTCACCCATGAAATATACGCCGCAAAAGACTATAATATCTGCTGTGCTTTGCTTTGCGATTTTTGCAAGATAAAAGGAATCTCCTACGTAATCGGCTATTTCCTGTACCTCATCGGGCGCATAATAATGTGCCAGAATTACGGCGTTCTTTTTCGCCTTCAGTTCAAGTATTTGTTTTTTCACAGGCTCTTTCATAATTACCCCTTAACAGATTTTCAAAATCAACGGGAGGTATTATAGCATAATACTTGTCAGGTGTCAAGTTTGCTGTAAAGTTTCGCCCATGAATTCGAACTTTTGCAAAAATGATATATCGCTTACGCGATATCATATCGAAGATATATCACCCGTTCCGACAGGAACGGATATCATTGAAAAACGACAAGTTTCGACAGAAACTTGTCGTTTTTCTTGGTGGAGATAAGGGGATTCGAACCCCTGGCCTCTTACATGCGAAGCAAGCGCTCTCCCAACTGAGCTATACCCCCATAAGCATAAAAATTATATCACTCGCAGAGTATTTGTCAAGCAAAAAATAAGCCTTGGTATTACCAATCCTCACGGCTTACCTTTTTGCTTGTCTTGACGTCGTCATAAAATTCCTTATATCTTTGGGAAAATTTTTCCGTGTCCGAAAGTGAGGAATCGTCGTAAAAAAGCTCCTCATCAAAATCTATTATTCTGTATGCGTCCTCCTCGCATTGCTCCGACATACGCATAAGCCTGTAATTGCAAAACCTTGTCATGTTATCCGTTTCCTTTTGTTTACCTTATTTTATCATTTATCGAGTGATTTGTAAAGTAATGGGGCGCGCTTACGCTTTATGTTATGCTCAGCAATATGCAAAAAGGTATTGACATACATTTATATAATGATTACAATAACATTGGTTTATTTTTGTAAGTTTCAAATCTTAGTGTCTGTAATCAGGGTAGTACAATGGAGTTAGTAAAATAATTTGTGCTCATTAAATGCTTCTCAAAATACAGATGTTAAGCTCAAAACAATGTTATGTTGTACAGTTTTGATGCATAAGCCTTAAATCAGATTTATAAAGGGGATTATATTATGAAAATACTTGTAGTTGGCGGTGGCGGTCGCGAGCATGCTATTATATGGAAGCTTTCACAGAATAAAAGCATAACAAAAATATACTGTGCGCCGGGTAACGGCGGTATTGCCCATTTGGCAGAGTGTGTAGATATTAAGGTTACAGATGTAGAGGGAATAGTTGATTTTGCTGTGAGTAAGGGTATAGACCTTGCAGTTGTTGCGCAGGACGATCCTCTTTCTCTTGGTATGGTCGATGCGCTTGAGGCGAAATCTATACGTGCCTTCGGTCCCAGAAAATTAGCTGCGGAGATAGAATCAAGCAAGGCATTCTCTAAGGCTCTTATGAAAAAATACGGTATTCCCACAGCGGAGTTTGAAGTTTTCAACGATTTCGAGGCTGCAAAAGAGTATATTACCAAAAAGGGTGCGCCTATCGTTGTAAAGGCAGACGGTCTTGCTTTGGGTAAGGGTGTTATTGTTGCTGCAACGGTAGAGGAAGCAATAGATGCTCTCAAGAGTATAATGCTGGATAAGCAGTTTGGCACAGCAGGTGCAAGGGTTGTTATAGAGGAATGCTTAACAGGTCCCGAGGTATCTGTTCTTGCATTTACAGACTCAAAAACTATCGTTCCTATGGTTTCTGCACAGGATCATAAGCGCGCTCTTGATAACGATCAGGGTAAAAATACAGGCGGTATGGGTGCATTCTCACCAAGCCGCTACTATACAGACGATATAGCAAAAACAGTATATGATACTATTATATTGCCTACAATGAACGCTATGAACGCAGAGGGGCGTAATTTCAAGGGTGTACTTTACTTTGGTCTTATGCTCACTCCCAATGGTCCCAAGGTAATTGAATACAACTGTCGCTTTGGAGACCCGGAGGCTCAGGCTGTATTGCCCCGCCTTAATAATGACCTTCTTGAGATTATGGAGGCTATTATTGATGAAAGGCTCAGCGACCTCAGCATTTCATGGAAGAAGGAGGCCTGCGCCTGTGTTGTAGAGGCTTCAGGAGGCTATCCTGATGCATACGTAAAGGGTAAGGAGATATACGGTCTTGATAAGGTCCCCGAGGATATTATCGTATTCCATGCGGGAACAGCCCTTAAGGACGGCAAGCATTATACAAACGGCGGCCGCGTTCTCGGTATCACTGCCTTTGGCGAAACAGTTTCAGATGCAACAAAGCGCGCATACGAATACGTTGGCGTAGTTGGCTTTGATAATATGCATTACAGAAATGATATCGGCAAAAAGTAAAAAAAAGTTATTGACAAGATAATATTTATTTGATATAATGACACAGATTGATGCCGTTGCATCAGTTGTGTTATTAATCATGGAGAGATGTTCGAGTGGTTTATGGAGCTGGTCTTGAAAACCAGTGATGCTGCAAGGCACCGGGGGTTCGAATCCCTCTCTCTCCGCCAAAAAGAGACAAACTTGTTTTAGAGCAGGTTTGTCTCTTTTTTTATCCTCAAATAGGTTAAAAGTAGAACTATAGCATTGATAACGGCTTGATTTTGATGAAAATCAGGTCGTTTTTTATTCAATTAGAAAGGAAATTGTGATATGAAGTTATCTTATACTGAATCGAAGATTTTCGGCAAAGTTTGCTATGGATTTCGTCGAAACAATGACGGCATCGTTGAAACGATTCCGGACAAAGCTAAAGTGGTTGAAGTGATATTCTTGCTTTATTTAAATGGAAACAGTTTAGAGAACATCCAACATTACTTATTTGAAACACAAATACCATCTCCGTCTGGAAAAGAAAAATGGAGCCGGGACGTTTTGAATAAGTTATTAAATAACTACAAATACACCTTTGGTATCGTTAGTCACGAGATGTTTCAAGCTGTAGAAAGTTTAAAAGAAAGCAATTGCCGAAACCCGAATCAAAGTACAGAGGATGTGGCTGGATGGGACGAGCAACAAAAACAGAACTACTGTGGGCTTATGCTATAACACGCGAGGAGTTCTTAAAACGGGTGGATGATAAAATTGAATTTAGGCCCAAGGAGTGGGAAGATATTCGAGATATGCTCTTTGATACTATGAGTAAAGGGGAGGCCCCTATATACTAGCCTAAAATGAATGCAGTTCTGGAACAGGCAGTATACAAATATTTGCGTCCAACGGATGAGCCTATATCACTAACAGATACTGCAAGGAGGTTTGAATCAGAAAATCCGAGTTATTTAATTCAAAGTTAGCTTCGCAGCAGAAATACGATTGAGTTAAAATGGATGAGGATTCTCCGCTTTTTTGCGATCATGTATTTTGCTTTTCCTCAATTGATGACCTTTTTGACTATTTTTACGATAGGGATGTAAGCTATGAAGAACTTGAAAAAGATTTGAATACCGAACAAAAAATAGAATTACTGCAACAATATGAAGACAGATTCCTTCAAATCAATGGGAAGTATTACTGTTATAATGAAGGCTTTTGTAATGTTGAGTTTGACAACGATAATTCTCTCACTTTGAAAATGTAATTCAGCAGGAATATCAATGAAAAATATCAAATATTTTTAATAAAAAGATGATGATCAAAGAAAAAATTGTGAAGTGGCTGAATGAACCCATAGCCAGCCGTTCAGCTTAAAACAGTTTGGGAGATCGACTGCATCAAAGTGGTTTCCAAAACCAAGCTGCTGGTCATATTTAAAGGCGGAATTGAAAAACAGTGGCGATGAAAAATTGATGCGTCAAATAATATAACAAAGAGAAATAAGCATAATGGAATATGGTTTTTACGCAACATAGGTTGTACTTTTGCAACCCATAAATAAAGACTAGTGCAGTTTATTGTGTATATCTGTCGTCAAAAATAACAAATATTTGTAATAAAAAATTATATTTATTATGAATTTTATGATAAACAATTGACTTTTTAAAAAATATATGGTAAAATATAGCATAGAAAATCTAATGGGAGTTGAATAAAATAGATAAGAGGATGTGACAATGAATGAAACATCAGAAATGTATGCAAAAGTTTTCACATGAACAGCATAGAATTAATTATCCCAGTTGTATTATGTAGAGAGCGAGAAAATTGGCATTTTCGCAGTATGTAGAGAATGTGCATGAACTTGGACATGGACGGAGCTGAAATAGTACTGGCTTTTGGTACGAATAGTGAAATGATTGCACTTCTTGTCACAGTAGCGGTAATTGCTGCAATGCACCCTATCGTGGTGCAGGAAGCTAGCCTATCCACAGACTGCGGATAGGTAATTCGGATTTCGCTCCTTGATTCGGGTGTACATGTGTTTTGTGGTGAAACCAATGTATACCTAAAGGGCTGATAACTTTCATTTAATTTTACGGTTCGGTATTTTAAAAGAGGAGAGATAAAATGAATGTAAATTTTCAAACTGTAAGTAATGGGGATCACGATATTTCAATGCCAGATATTCGAGAGCTCGAACAAATGCTACCATTTTTAGAAAAAGATATATGCAATAAGCTTTTTCTAAAATATATTAATCAAAATCTTTTTGAATATGCTAAAAAAGTTGCTCCTTTTGCCTCTGTCAAGTTAATAAATCAGGCGGTTTCTAAAAAGATAGAAGGGGGTTACAATGTGGGCGATTTAATTGCTTTTATGGATTGTGAAATACGGGATTCGATGATACTAAAAATATATGAAGAAAAAGACATTCAAGCTTCAAGTAACTACTTCTCTTTTGCAGGCAAATCTTTAATCAAAAAAATTGCATTGATCGAATACCAAAAAAACAAGCTTCAATATTTTGAGTACATTGCCCCCTTTATGGAAAAAGAATTGTTGAATAATATGGTAAAAAATACAATTGAAAAATACGGAATAGTTGCAATCAGTCATCTTATTCAGTTTGTTGATAAAGATGTTCTAAAGACCTTCGTCCATGAGAAGTATCTCAAATAATAGGAGAGAAAAGGTATGGAATCATATTATTATATCAGAAATGCACGAGTAGATTATGAGTATCTTTTAAAAAGGTTTTCGAGCTATTCCCATGTTCCAAACGGTTGGAATAATGATTTTATTTATCTCTCAAGATATGATGATGAACAATTATTAAAATTATATAATGACTATACTCTGGCACGGTACCAACAAGGAAATGATGATATCAAAGTATTTCTCAAGGTATTGAGGTGGAGCCATGAGATTCTTTTGTATGATGAACAAAAAGAATATATTGGTGATGAAAACGCAACAAATATCATTGAACATTGTAAACGTGAAAAAGCAACCGTAAATTGTCGCCAACATGCAATCGTACTAACGGAGGCGTTGCTTTCGATGGGATATGAAGCAAGACTGGTCTGTTGCTTACCTATAGATGTATTGCCGTATGATAATCATGCTATTACAGCTGTTTATTCACATAAATTAGCTAAGTGGCTAGCTTTGGATTCCGCGAGAAATTGCTACTTTTTAAATGATCTAGGAGAGATGTTATCAGTATCAGAAATAAGGCAATGTTTGGTTAGAAATGAAAAGATACATTTTGAATACCTCCATCGTTTTTCAAAAATTGCTTCAAATAGTAAATTACATCAATTTGATGATGATTGGTATTTGGATTATTTGTATAAAAATTTTTTTAGATTTTATTGCAGTAGAATTAATGGAACAACAGATAAAATACCACAGTATTTTTATCATTTAGTTCCGACAGGTTATGCAGAGACTAATAATGAACAAGTATTTTGTTACGAAAATTTTTCAAATAAAACCATATGGAATACAGATAATTTAGAACAGTTTTGGTCAAAACCAATTTGCAAAAATAGAGGATGACAATAAAGTAGAATAATAGCATCTTTTAATAGAAAGGAACGATTATAAATGAGTTACAAGCCATCAGTATTTAACCATATTTACCAGACTGATAATAACGAGTTACTCCTTTATAATTCATATAAAGGATTTGAGAGCCTTGCGTCAATATCTGCTACTGACTTTAATTTGATTGAAAAATCATTGTCTCATACAAATATAGAAAATAATCAGCAGTTTCAAAAATTAAAATCATTAGGTTATTTTGTTGAATCGAATATGGATGAAAATCTTTTATGCGAACAAAAATATATGGATATTGTAGAAGAAAATACACTACGTCTCATTATTTTGCCAACAGAAAAATGCAATTTTTGTTGCAAATATTGTTATGAAACATTTGAAAAGGGAAAGATGCAGGCCGAAACACAAGATAGCCTTATTAAGTTTGTAAGAAAAAACATAATGAAATTTTCGTCTATGGATGTACGATGGTTTGGAGGCGAACCTTTAGAAGCATTAGACGTCGTAGAAAATCTTTCAAATGCTTTTGTTGGCATATGTAATACTGCAAAAAGAAATTATACTTCATCTATGACAACAAATGCATATAATTTAACTATTGACAACTTTAGAAAATTATATAATCTGAAAGTTTATAACTATCAGATTACTATTGATGGGGTAAAATCAACTCATGACAGCCAAAGAGTATTAAGAAACGGAGGAGGAACATTTGATAGAATTATTTCAAATTTAGTGGATATTAAGACCAACGTAAAATCAGGGATACCAAGATTTACAATTAGAACCAATTTCACTAAAGTTATTTCTCAGCATATTGATGAGTATATAGATTATTTTTATTCACTATTTTCGGATGATAAACGCTTTTCATTCTCATTTCAAAAAGTAGCGGACTGGGGCGGGAGTAGAGTACAAAATATGAGCAAAAATCTTATAAATAATGATTTTTACATCGAACTATTAAATAAGATAGCTCATAATAAAAATAAATTGGATATTTCACCTCACGGTGCACTTATGAATGGAAATACATGTGTTTGCTATGCCAACAAAAGACATTCTTTCGTTATAGGTTCTGATGGTACAATATATAAATGTACAGGGGATTTTAATTTCCCAGAAAATCGTATAGGCTATTTACAAAATGGTGAAATGTTTATCGATAGTAATAAACATTCTAAATGGCTTTGTAGAAGTACTCGCAACTTTAAAAGTTGTGATACTTGTTTTTATAGTGGGGCTTGCTTATCCGCTTCATGCCCTGCGAGTTTTATCAAAAAAGAAAAAGAAAATGACGATATATGTCTGTTCGAGAAATCATTTATAAACAGTTTTTTGGAACTTTTTGATAGACGATATTTTACTAAAATATAAATTGAACAACTTATGGAAACAAAAAGGAGATCAAAAATGAATTATATAAATGAAATTATAGATCTATTGCATGAAGAAGGAATGGAGATTGAGTATACTGGGGTTGATTTGGATTTGAGGGATTATCTTACTGACTCCATCCAATTTATTAGTTTTATTGTCGATATTGAGAAAAAATTCGATATTGAAATGCCAGATGAATATTTATTGTATGATTCCATATCTTCTTTGCACTCTTTCGCGGAAATAGTAAGGAATTGTAAAGAAGAAAATACAAAAGCTCATAACGACTGATAACATATATATTTTAAAAAGCGAAAGGAGTAAAGTACATGAAAAAGACATTGAAAAAGCCGACCAAAAAGTTCATTGGAAACATGGTTCTACTTTACGGTATGGAAGGTGGAACAAATTACGGCAACTGCAATTGTACAGCCGGTTGTTAAAGAAAATGTATTTGTATATAACCTAGTTTTGTGACGCTTTACAGGAAGACGGAACAAATCACAATAGTTGTAACTCTGAACAGATAGTTAGTTCCATATGTTGTTTAGCCGTTATGAGACCATGAAATGTTTAGGAAGGAGAAACTGATGCAAAAGAAAAAAGATTCATTTACTACTGTTGTAAAAAATATTTCATTTGTGATTGGTTACAGCTTTAATAATTGTAAAATGCGTGTAATAAGTATTTTTATTATAGCACTATTTAGCGGTATAAACGCGGCAAATGTTGCATTATTTTATAAATACGCGATAGAATCTTTAGAGCGTGATAATCCTTTTCTTTTTTTATCAATCGCAATATCAATATATTTATTAATACATTTATCTAACATAGTAGTAAACAGCATATTTACTAATGTGAAATTTCCTATATGGGATTTGAAAATAAAAAACGGAATCTCTAAAAAACTTTACGACAAATACATTTCTATCGATCTTTTTGATATGAATAATTCGGAATTTTATGATAAATATGTTAGAGCATTGAGTGAAGCAGAGCAACGGTCTGTGCAAGTCCTTAATACATTCCAATACTTTTTGTCGAATCTATTTTCCACTTTGGGAGTATTAACTGTAGTTGCAATGTTGAATCCTGTACTAATTATTTTTTCAATTGTTCCTGTGATTAGTTCATTTTTTATCAACATGAAAATAACTAAAGAACGATACAATTATGAAATGTCATTAACACAAGAAAATCGAAAAAATGATTATATAAAACGCATATTTTCTTTGCCTCAATATAGAGAGGAAATTAGAACGAACGATTATAATGAATTGTTATTTAATAAATATTCAAATTCAAATAATGAAATTATCAATATAATAAAGACTAAAATGCCTTCAATTATAAACAAATCTGTTTTTGGAGCAAATCTATTTTCATTGATAAATTATGGCGTTCCGGCCGTGTATTTAGGATGGCAAGTCTTAAATAAGTTAATTAGTATTGGCGATTTTTCCACACTTCTCATTGGTACTGCAAATTTAAGCAGTTCGATTTTTTACATGGTGATTTTAGCTCCCCAACTGGCAGAGCACTCGTTGTTTATCAACAATTTGCGAGAGATACTGGATTACAAATCATCAATGGAACCGACAGAAGACGTAAAGGCTGTACATAAAGACAAAAGTC
>SVGI01000029.1 GCA_015056385.1 Clostridiales bacterium | reverse complement strand
TCTAACGCTATGTAATACTTCTTATCACGCATATCGCAACCTCCTCTGATTTTCTATCATAATTGTACTCAAAGGCGGCTTGATAGTCGAATGTACGGATATAACAAAAACCGCCACCTTAGAACTCAATCTAAGATGGCGGTTTTCTGTTTCGTATTAGAGCATCACCTTGACGGCAAAGCCGCCGCTAAAGAAGTAGGTGTTCGTCCAATACACGTTTGGTGGAAGCGGCGGGAATCGAACCCGCGTCCGAAGATACATCACCGAAACCTTCTACGAGCGTAGCTTACGATTTAAATTCCCGACGTGTGCTCCCATAAGCGGGATAACACGGCGGTAGCTTCATAATACCGTACGTACAGCAAAGCTTTTGTACGCAGGTTTCCCGTTTAGATGACACCCGACACCGGACCAACGGAATATCCGGGCGAATGGACAGCTGCTTAAGCAGCCATCATTGCGTAATTATTGTTGTCGTTTAATTTTTAAACTACCGTTTTTATCGCAGATCGGATACTGCGGCTCGCTTATCCCGTCAACGCCATCCCCGTCGAAAGCCTGTACGCCCCCATGAATAAGTTACAATAATTACTTTTATCTTATATTCTGCGCAACGTAACGGTCTGCATTACGCTGTTCATCCTTTTTGGCTATTGCATCGCGCTTGTCGTAAAGCTTTTTACCCTTTACAACGGCAAGCTCCACCTTTACATCCCCGCGCATATTTACGTAGAATGAAAGAGGCACCAGAGAAAGCCCATCCTGCTTTACGTAGGAAATAAGCTTACGTATCTCCCGCTTGTGTAAAAGCAGCTTTCTGTCCCTTACGGGCTCACGGTTGAATATGTTCCCCTTTTCGTAGGGCGCAATATGGACACCCTTAAGAAAAACCTCACTATCCTTAACGTAAGCGTAGCTATCCTTAAGGTTTACGTTACCGAGCTTTACAGACTTTACCTCTGTACCCACGAGAACAATGCCTGCCTCATACTTTTCCTCGATAAAATAATCGTGATATGCCTTTTTGTTGCTTGAAACCACCTTGAGCACATCTGAACCCTTATTACCCATATACTTACCTTTCTTCATCCCTGCGGGACTTGTAGTATATCTTAAATGAGCGTATTTGTCAAGATTTGAGCCTCCTTAAAAATTCCCTTATACCTATTAAGTATAGCCGTTTTTACCTGTTTTTTGCAAAAAAGCCCCTCATACCACAACTTATTAACAAAATGCATGTTGCTTTAATGCAATAAATATAGTATACTATATCTTACAATGCTTATCGAAAGGAAATTCAAATGAATAATTTATTTTCACTTATGACGGCTTTTGCTGAAACAACAGCAAATCCCTCAACATCTCCTGCACCTGACGCACCCGGCGGTTTGTTCGGCCTCGGTACTACAGGTACACTTATAATCTACGTTGTTGTTATTATCGCACTTTTCTATTTTATGTTCTTCCGTCCCCAGAAGAAGAAGGAAAAGGAAAAGAGAGATATGCTTTCCAGCATGAAGAAGGGTGATAAGATCACTACTATCGGCGGTATCTCCGGTAAGATCGCACAGATCAAGGATGATACAGTTGTTATCGAGGTTTCCTCTATGGGCTCCGACAAGGTTAAGATCGAAATCCAGCGCTGGGCTATCGGTACAATAGACAAGGCTTCTGATGAAATCGTTGAAAAGAAGGACGATGCAGCTGAAGAATAATAAATAAGTAATTTTTACGGAGGCGTGTTAATAATACGCCTCCGTTTTTTATTAATCAAATGATACCGGCTTTGTTTTTCCCGTAGCAAAGGCATTAGGCCCCGGGTCTGACATAGAAAAATACATTTTTGCCGCCTTTGTTGTGCCAAAATCCCGATTTGAACCGGAATTTTGAACCTTATTGAAGGCGTCGCGAAACATTTGATTATGTGCCTCCTCACGGTTTAACAGAAAATCTATGGTTTGGCGCACCTTCTTATCCTTTATCTGGCGGTAAAGGTATTCATATACAACCTTTGCACGCTGCTCCGATGCAATATTGCTTAAAAGATCCGCGCACAAATCTCCCGTAACCGTAACGTAATCAGCCGTCCATGAATATCCTGATGCATTTATAAGGCCGGGGTTAAGGCCTAAAAGAACGTGTGTCTGGATTTCTCCTAATGGCACCTGTGTAGCATCCACATCATGTCCGTTCAAAAAATGTATGGTTTGTGCCACCATTTCCATATGACCAAGCTCCTCAGCGGCAATATCCAAAAACAAATCCTTAATTTCAGGATCCTTAATCCTGAAGCTTTGGGACATATACTGCATAGCTGCCTTAAGCTCACCATTACCTCCGCCCAGTTGCTCCTGCAAAAGCGCAGCATACTGGGGATTTGGCCCTTCGATTTCAACGGGATGAAAAAGCTTCTTTTCGTGTATAAACATATTTGTTACCTCCGTATATATGATATTATTACTTTTTCCTTATTCCCTGATGATATACAATAAGACATTTATTTCATGCGCAGAGTAGCGAGCTGTTAAATACCATTCTTTTTGTCAAAAAATGCCTAAATAAATTTGAGATTTCAACAAATAATATAGTGAAAATACTTTAAGAGGTTAGCGTGAAAAACACTTTTTTCACGTGGGTTTTGTGGCTTTCGCCTCTAAAGCGGCGGCGATTTTGTAACGCAAAACCAGCCCCAATCACCCAAGAAAGGAAGGCTTTCAATAAACGAAAGCCACGGTTATCAAAATGACTAAAAAAAGAATTTTAAGTGTTGTTTTTATAATAATTATAGCGTTAAGTGTTTTTTGCGGATGCAGCGGTATGATAACACCCTCACCCAAGCACTCGCCTAACATTATGGCATCACCCTCGCCCATTATCCCCATACCGGATATGAGCCCTGATATGACCATGATGCCTACGGCAAGCCCTGACGTATCACCTATGATTTCTCCTATGATATCACCCGATATTACGGCTTCACCAAACTCATAATACAAAACCAACGACACTTACAAAAACGGACCGATTTTTCGGTCCGTTTTTTTATGCGTCATAATGTGAATCTCTAAAAAAATATTCAATAATATGCTCTCCGTCTTTATACAGCGGTATGGGCTGTAAATCATTCTGTGAATGCTCCTTGCCGTCTACATATAACGACGTTCCCGTGCTTTTTTTCACGGTTACGTGGTATTTGGCGCAAGCATATTTTATACATACAGAATACCCGTTCCATTCCTGAGGCAGCGACGGGGCTATTATCATTTTCCCATCCTCTATTTTTATACCCATAAGGTACTCCACTATTGCAATAAAATACCACGAGGCAGAGCCTGTGTAGCCACTCCAACCGCCTCTGCCCTCACACCCCGGAGCAGAATATATATCCGCCGCAAGCCAATAAGGCTCTGTTTTGTACCTTTCCACTCCTTGGGCTGTGCGTGTCCTTTCAACAGGGTTACAGGCTTTAAGAATCTCCCAGCCCTTATCAGCCTCTCCCGACATAAGACAGGCTATTGCATACCATATAGCACCGTGAGTATATTGTCCTCCATTTTCGCGTGTACCGGGAATATAGCCCTTAATATATCCCGGATGGCGCCGAACATTTTCGTAGGGAGGTGTAAAAAGCTTCAAAACCCTGTTTTTTTCATCAAACAGGTACCTCCACGCATTTTCCATACCCTGCCGTTTTTTATCCTTGCCTCCTATATCAGCAATAACAGCCCACGCCTGGGCAAGTAAATCTATTCGGCATTCCTCGCAGATATGTGAGCCTACCGGCGTTTTATCTCCGTAAAAGGCACGTATAAACCAATTTCCGTCCCACGCATTTTTATCTATCGCCGTTATAAGCCCTTCGGCGTTCAGAAGTATTTTTTCCACCTCTTTTCTGTCTCCAAAAAGTCTGCTGAAGCATTTTGCAGTGTAAACGTAGAACATTGAAAGCCATACGCTTTCACCCATACCGTCATCACCTATGGAATCCATTGCGTCATTCCAGTCACCGCTTCCCATAAGCAAAAGTCCGTGAGCACCTGTGGCATAAGCATTTTCAAACGCCCGTATGCAGTGGTTATAAAGGCTTGAGCCTTCACCGTATTCAAATGACGTTATAAATCTGTCTCCCTCATTTTCACCAAGAGGCAGAGCCCTGAGAAACGGCGTAACCTCATCAAAGATTGCCTTATCCCCTGTAAACAGGGCGTATCTTGTGGCAACAAAGGGCAAAAACAGCTTATCGTCGCTTATTCTTGTACGCACACCCGATAAAGGAAGCCTTTGAGAGAGGCTTAATCCCTTAAGCTTGTAATCCTCGTTAAACCAATGGAGTACATCTCCCTCCTCGAATTGTCTTGCGCTGCACAGGAGTATATGCTGCCTTGCCACATCCGAATCCTTATACATTATTGCCAGCATATCCTGAAGCTGGTCCCTGAAGCCGTAGGCGCCGGAGCATTGGTAATACGAGGTACGCGCCATATATCTTATGCCGTATATTTGCTTCATCAGCTTGTTGTTAAAGAAAATATCAAGTTCCTGACAGGGCGTTTCTATTTTTACGCTTGCCTCGTTTATTTCCCCTGTCTCTGAATTCCGCCTTATATCCTGAGCAAAGCTCCTAAACGCTTTGTATTCATCCCTTTTATTGCCCATTTCAAGAGCGGTTAGCGCAAAGCGTACACTGATTGAACCCTCCCCTGGGACGTTTACACGTGTTGCGATAACACCGCAATCTGCCACCTGGATATGGCTTTCCGTATAATACGAGCTGTTTACCACTGCGAGAGGCACATCCCTTATACCACCTCTACCGAAAAACTCCTCCTTTTTGCACAGCCAACCCGTAATGCCCTTATCGCAGGACATTACAACAGAGGTATTCCCATACGTGCCCATAATCTCCAATGCAGGTGTACCTATGTCCCCCCTTGCAAACATATCCACAGGAAACATCGTATGATTATTAGATGGCAAAAATATATCCGCATAATAGTACAGGGTAAGAGAAAGGCCCTTTTTACCTTTATTACATACTGTTACCTCGGTGAATTTTATATTTTCATTTGTATACACGTTTAAGGATGCTGTATACTGTTCATTTGCGGATACTGTTTCCACAGAGTTATCCTTCATTTTTACAATACAGCCCTTTGGGGTATAGCCTATATTCTGAGGGGTGAATACGTCATCTGTAATATCGTTTTTTATATATACTGTTTCTGTAGGAGGGTCCTCAACAGGGTCGTTATACCAGCGGGTAAGCCTGTTTTGCGCAGTACCGTACCAGGTAAATCCACCGGCACGGTCTGTTATAACTGCGCCAAAATTTTTGCCGTCCACAAGCATATTAGACCACGCCAGGGGTGGTTGCGTACCGTCTGACGACGTTATATGATATTCACCGCCGTCATTCGTAAAGTAGCCGTATTTTGTTTTGTATAGGTATTGCTTGGTTACAGGGAATAAAACCGCCTTCTGTATAAGCTCTGTACTGTTTGGAAGCCTTATTTTTCTATCCCATTCCCCATACACTGTTTTAAGGCGCTCGTAAAGAGTGCCTGCCCCATCGCTAAGGGTAACCTTTGCTGCACAGCGGATAAAGCGCATATCGTTATTTGATATGTCCCGCCCGTTTACAACTGTAATTGAGCCTATGCCCTTAAACCTTTCTGCACGCTCTGTTACTGATTTGAAAAGTTCCTCACGGTAATCGTTCACAGAGGCAACAGCTATTATAAGCTCAATAGGCAAGCCGCTTGAACGCAGGTAAGCAAACACCTCAAGCACTGTTTTTAAGAAATACCTGTAACCCATAGCGCCTGTAATCTCGCAAAGCATTACAGGGGTATTTCCGGATAAGCCCAGCTTGTAAAACGCGTCTATATTTCCCTTGTAAAAAGCTCTGTTTACAGGAAAAAAGACCCTGGAGGCTATCATTCTTGAACATTTTACACCCATAGCATTTATACCAAGGCAATCACGGGTTATTCTTTCTCTTAATGCGCTTACGTGAAAGGTATCCCTGCAAGCCTGTGTGCTTTTGTATATCTGTACCGCATTGTAAAGCTCATTCAGAGAATAAAACATACCCGTAACAAAGTACAGGGTTCTGTCCCCCTTTGAAATGTCCACCCTTTTCCGTATAGCAACGCAGGGGTAAATTACCGTTTTCGACGTATCGGCAAGCCCATCCTCCATCCCCCCGGGGCAGGATGCATCTCTGCCTCTGCCGATAAAGGATTCCCTGTCAGCCGAATAAGACACCTCACCGTTATCATCACTTACAAGCATATACATAAGGTATCGCGGGGTATCCTTTTCCTTTTTTGCCTTCTTTTTTACTATAAAAAGGGACTTTTCCCTGCAGTACTCCACAGACATAAATATTTCATTGAACACCCTGTGGGCGCACCAATCACCGTATCTGCTCAAGCATGGAACGGTGTAGCCCGTAACGGAATAGTCCTTATCACTGTGGGGGCTTCCCTTCAGCGTAACCTCCCTTATTTCAACGTTATCCTCCGGAGATATACATATTCTCTCCTTTACACAAACGCCCTGGGAGGAGGCTGAATATTCTACCTCGCCTGCCCTTATCTCTACCCTGTATGCGCAGCGGTTATTGTAGCAGGGGGCAGGAGAAACAGAAAAATAGGATTTATCTTTTTCATTTCTTATATAAACAAAGCTTCCCTGTGTTTCTCTTGGATACACTCCGCTGTATGCGGTGGCAAGCTCGTCTCCAAGCATAAGATAGCCGCCGCCGTCGCTGGTGTACATTCCCTTAAGGCCCCCATTTGTTAAAAGGGCGCAATAGCGTGTTTGTAATACTCCATCTATATTGCATATATCCTCACCCTTGCCTCTATCGGGTATATCCGCTACATCCTTGCGCCTGTTTATACACGCCTCACCCTCAAATGGTTCTGTGATAAACGGGGCTAATGCAGAAATCTCGGGACAGGACATAAAGAGGCTTGAGGCGTTTTTATCACAGAGAACATTTCCCATTGCAGTAACCGCCATACCCGTATGATGCGCCATATACATCTCTACAACAGACGGAGAATTCTCCCCGTTAAAATAATCAACAGCCTCCTCGAGAAAATATTTATACTTGCCGTACAGCCTTTTATGAGCTATCTCATTTTTTAATACTGCCATGTTCTGTATTGCAGATTTTGCATCCACCATAAGAGCAAGGGCAGAGGAATAAGGAGAAACAACATAGCGCCCGGATTGGGCCTTATCTATGGCTGTATATGGGATACCGAAAGCCCTGTACTGATATCTTTTGTCTCTGTCGAAGGCGTAATACCCCGATTCAGATACCCCCCATACGCTACCTGTGTTTTCTGTTCCGTATTTAATCTGAAGCTTAAGCATATTTTTGTGAGTTCTGCTCATTAATGAGCCGTTTACACTCCTGAAGAAAAGCTCCGGCATAAGATATTCAAACATCGTACCGCTCCAGGACATAAGCACAACACCCTTTTTTGTAAGCGTTAGCTTGCGTGTAAGCCTTGTCCAATGTCTGTATTCTATCTGATTATAGGCTATGGCAAATATGCTTGCAAGCCTTGCCTCACTTGCAATAAGGTCGTACACACCATCTGTAAGGCTTTTATCCTGAACGCTGTACCCTATGGCAAACAGCTTCTTTTTTGCGGAATACAAAATTGAAAAATCCATATCCGTTGCTAATTTTCTTGATACAGCGTTTATTTTTAGGAGCCTATCCCTGTGGCAGCCGCCATTTTCCGTAATCATATCCACCGCCTTTTGGGAAAGCACCAGAAGGGATACTGCAAGATTGCCGTTATCTGCGGTAGATATAAAAAACGGGTGTATAGGCTTAAGAGTACGTATATCGTACCAGTTATAGGTATGCCCCTTATACTTTTCCATTTTCTCCAGGGATTCAAGAGCCTTTTCCGCTCTGTCCGCAAACCCCTCTGTATCTATAAATCCAAGGCTATGGGCTGTTACGAGGGAGGTAAAATACATTCCGATATTGGTAGGTGAGGTTTTTGTACAAGGCGGACAAACCGGATATACCTGAATATTATCAGGAGGAAGCCACGAGGTATCCTCATTACATACCTCCTCAAAAAAGCGCCACGCATCCCTGCACCAGGATAGAAGAAGCGCCTTCTCCTTTTCACCGGGAGTAATTTCATTATCTGCCCTTGATATTCTCTCTGCTAAAAGAGGGGCAAATAAAAACGCGATTCCCGCTAATAGGGATATTAAGCCCTTGCCCCAAATAAACGGCACCACTACCATAAGCGTAGCTGTTATTACTGAGACGAACATTACTCTGTATAGCGAATGTGCGCGGCCTTTATCCTCTGCCTGCTGGGCTGTTTCCCACTCCAAAAGCCTTTTACCTGTAAAAAGCCTTGTTACAGCCTTACATATTGCGTTAAATGAATATGTGGCAGTATCCCCAATAAGCATAAAATGCACAAGGGGAAGGAACACGTCCTCTTTTTTTACAATACTTATTTTCCTCCCGAATACAGCAAGGAAGGCATTTTTCAGCACAGATACCGTTACAGGCAACACGTTTTTGAGTAAAAACCATACGAATACCCATTGAGCAAGAAAGGGATAGGGTATTCCCAATATAAGCCCCTTAAGAAGCTTCAAATATATAAGAGAACGAACAAGATTTAATGATATTTTCACCTTGGTAACCACACCAAGTGTATTTCTCACCCTTTTGGCACCCTTACGTTTTACGTGCCTTGCCAAAAAGCCTATAAGCTGCCAATCTCCCCTTATCCACCTGTGCTCCCTTTTTCTGTACGAAAGCCACGTACAGGGAAAATCATCCGTTAAATCAACGCTTCGTATTACACCCGTAGAGCAATAGCCGCCTTCAATAAGGTCGTGGCTTAATATTACACCGTCCTCAAACCTGTTTTCCATAAGCTGTGAAAAGGCCTTACAATTTATTATGCCCTTACCGCAAAAGCTGCCCTCACCAAATATATCCCACCATATATCAAAGGGGGACGCGGCATATACACCCTCTCCTCCCCCGCCTGACAGTATTCGGGCAAGCCTGGTTTTTGATGCGGAAAAAGCATTTACGCCTATTGGGGCCGTTATAACCGTATAACCCCTTTCCACTCTCCCCGTTTTTTCATCAATAACAGGCGCGTTAAGAGGATGCGCCGCAGAGAAAACAAATTCTTTTGCACCCCGGGGCCTTATTCTTGTATCTGCATCAAGCACGATGCAATACGTGGCGGTAATTCCCTCGCCCTCCTTTTGAGGAAATATACTGCGGAATTCACCTGTATTTTTACCGCACAGCTTTTGCGTAAATCCCAATACCGCACCCCTTTTGCGCTCGTAGGCGGTATAAAGCTTCGTTTTGGGGTCATAGACCCTTTTTCTCACAAACACATAAAAGCGCGGGGCGGCAGAGCTGTATTTTCGGTTAAGGTACTGTACACCCTTTTCAAGAACGGCTAATATTTCACTGTCTGCATCCTCAAGCTCTTTATCGGATTCCTTAAGGTCGCACAAAAGGGCATAGCTTAAGAATTCATCATTGTTTGTAAGGTAATGCTCCTCAAGGCGCCTTATCATTTTTTCAGCATACTCACATGACGTAATAAGTGTGGCTACTGTAATAATTGTATCCAGAGGCTTTTTTTCTGTACCCCTTGCATCAAGGCAGGGCAATACCCTTTTTTCACCGCCTGTAAGTCTTACGCATATCCACTGTGCCCATTTGAGGGAAACAGTAATTGCCAATACGCTTACTGTTGTAAAAACTGCCATATATTCCCACACATCGGCACCCTTTACGTAAAGCAACACTGCCGTAAGCACAATAATAAAGGCGTATAATGCAAAAAAGGAAGCGGTAAACGCCGCCTTGCCAAGAGAATTGCGTTCTTTGATATAAAAGCCTACGGAGCCTTTAGCCTCCCCTTCTCCGTTTTCGTAAGCATCGTTAGCCTTTGTTACAAGCTTTCCTGCATATCCCCTTTCACTTATGCCATTATCATAAGCCGCCTTACTTATAAGCTCCCACCAATATTTTTTCGTCTTCTCATCAGAGGCTAAATACACACCGCTTCTTTCTCCCGAGAGAATTTCATGTATGGGGTTTGCCTCACAAAACAGAGTCTCCCAATCAATATCTCCTAATGATTTCAAAAGTATTACCGCAGACCTTACAGAACAGGCACATCCTGTTTCCAGGGCAAACCTTTCATCATCAAGCTCTGAGCGGAGGCCGCCTGCATTACCCTGTGCCATTTGGGAAAGTCGCACTGCAACAGTAATTATCTGCCTGAGCAAAACAAGGCGTATCATAGCCTCTATTGCCCAAAGCTCCTTTAAGGTAAGTCGGGACGGCTGTGAATACGCCGAAAAAAACGTTATAAAATCATCGTTGCTGCAATTTCCCCTGGTTTTGTAAATAAACGCCATTGACGCAGCGTATATCGAGGGAAGACCTCGCATATCACCCTCTGTAACAACAGGTAATCTCCAAGTAAGAAGGCTTACTTCCTTCATGCTTTTTTCTATCTCATCCTGAAGCCAGCTGTAATTATCCGTTATCCACAGCATACCGTGAGATATGCTTTTTCCTTCCTTTGAAAGCCTGTAAAACGTATCATACGCATTTTTGAAGTTCTTCTTTTCTCTTCTGCTTATTGTTATCCGCTTTATTGCCTTTTTGCCGTACCTCCTTGACGCGGGCTCAACACGCCCCGTTTCACCAAGCTGTACTGCAAAAAGCTCTAATGTTCCCTTATCCAAATTACACCGTCCGTATAATCTACAATTTGAGAATAAATAAATATTCCCCTGTGATTATTATGGCATAATTTTACTTACGTTATTCTTAAGCGGCAGTCATCATGAGAGGGTATGAAATTTCAATACTGCGCAGTATATGCTTTGGGCAACTCTTTTTTTGTACTCATCAGATATAAGCAGTAATTCCTCGTCCTTATTTGAAAGATATCCGCACTCAACAAGCACAGACGGAATATTATCCGCCTTAAGTATGTAGAGATTTTCACCGGAACGAATTATCCTTTTTTTCTTCGTTTCCAAAACACTGTTCATATAATCCGAAATAGTCTGGGCAAGCTCTGCCGAGCGGCTGTCCGCTACACCGTAATACACCTCTATACCCCGTACAGAGCTATCGGAGAATTTATTGCAGTGTATACTTATGAGAATATCTCCCTTACCACCCTTTACAGCCTCTACCCTCTGAGCCTTGGAAAGCCCGTAATCCTCACCTAGACGTACACCGTCCCCACGTGTAAGAACAACCTCCGCGCCTGAATCAATAAAATATTCCCTTAAGTACAGCGCAATTTTCATATTGATAAGAGATTCCTTTGAGCCTAAAACACCTATTGAGCCCGGGTCACTCCCTCCGTGGCCCGGGTCTATAATAACTCTTATCCCCTTTAACGGCTCAAATCCGCCGCTTGTATATGATACGTCGTAAACGTAAGGTATAATGCACGCCCCTAAAATCAAAGCAATCACTACACCGAGGCATGTAAAAACCATTATATTAAATTCCCTTTTCACCGTACCACCTCCACAAAATATCATTATGCTATTTATATCTTTTCTATACCCAAGCCAAAATTTGAGTAATTTTTTTATGCAAAAAACGAAAAAAAACTTGCATTACAAAAGGATATATGGTATAATCTCCCTCGGTGTATTTGTGGGCTGTAAAATTATCCTGCAAATATACGAAAACACACGCACGGCAGAAGGGCATCCGTGCCGCATTTAAGCGGTGATATGGTCCATACATGTCGGCGGAGGAAAAACGAGGAGACGAAATATGTCAGTTATTTCAATGAAGCAGTTGCTTGAAGCAGGCGTACACTTTGGTCATCATACCAAAAAGTGGAACCCTAAAATGAAACCGTATATCTTTACGGACAGAAGCGGAATCTATATAATAGATCTCCAGAAAACAGTTAAGCTTATCGAAAAGGCTTACGACTTTGTTAAGCAGGCAGCTATGGACGGCGGCAAGATTCTTTTTGTTGGTACAAAGAAGCAGGCTCAGGAGTCCGTTGCTGAAGAAGCAAAGCGTTGCAACATGTACTACGTTAACGAGCGTTGGCTCGGCGGTATGCTCACAAACTACAAGACAATAAGCAAGAGAATTGCACGTCTTAACGAGCTTGACCGTATGGAGTCAGACGGCACATACGATATGCTTCCCAAGAAGGAAGTTATCAAGCTTAAGCACGAGCAGGAAAACCTCCACAAGCATCTTGACGGTATCCGCAACATGAACGGTCTTCCCGACGTTATGTTCATTGTTGACCCCAAGAAGGAGCACATCGCTGTTGCAGAGGCTCGCGCACTTAATATCCCGATAGTTGCTATCGTTGATACAAACTGCGACCCTGACGAGGTTGATTACGTTATCTCCGGTAACGATGACGCTATCCGTGCAGTAAAGCTTATCTCTTCTGTTATCGCAAACGCTGTTCTCGAAGGAACACAGGGCGAGCAGTTCGAGGCTCCCACAGAGGAAGCAGCAGAGGCTGTTGAAGCTGAAGCAGTTGAAGTTGCTGAATAATATAATATTTTCGAAAGGAAATTGTCACAATGGCTAATATCGACGCAAAACAGGTTAAAGAACTTAGAGATATGACAGGCTGCGGCATCATGGATTGCAAAAAAGCACTTGTCGAAACAGATGGCGACATCGAAAAGGCTCTTAAAATACTCAGAGAAAAAGGTCTTGCAGGCGCACAGAAGAAGGCTTCTCGTATCGCAGCAGACGGTCTTGTAGAAACATACTGCCACATGGGCGGTAAGATCGGCGTTATGCTCGAGCTCAACTGCGAAACAGACTTCGTTGCAAAGACAGAGCAGTTCCACGAGCTTGCACACAACCTCGCAATGCACATCGCAGCATACAACCCCAAGTATATTCGCCGTGAGGATGTTCCCGCAAGCGAAATCGAAAACGAAAAGGAAATCGCTCGCACAAAGGCTCTTAACGATGGCAAGCCCGAAAAGATCATCGAAAGAATCGTTGACGGTAACATCGAAAAGTATTTCAAGGCAGTTTGCCTCCTTGAGCAGCCCTGGGTTATGGACGACTCTATGACAGTTGAAAACGCTATCAAGGAAGTTGTTGTTAAGACAGGCGAAAACATCCAGATCAGACGTTTCGTACGTTATGAAAAGGGTGAAGGCCTCCAGAAGAGAGAGGACAATTTTGCTGATGAAGTCATGAAACAGGCACAGCAGTAATAAGAAAAATTAAAAGAGGGCTTTCAAAAAGCCCTCTTTTGTTATATAATAATATTGTTTAATTTACTGAAAGGAACTGTTACCAATATGGCCAGTAAAAAAATAACGCGAGTTTTACTCAAGCTCAGCGGCGCAGCATTATCAAGCAAGGATAACGTTCTCGATTTCGAAAAATTAGATCACGTAGCACGTGAGATAAGCACGGTAGTTAATTCAGGTATTGAGATCGCCATTGTATTAGGCGGAGGAAATATCTGGCGCGGACGTTCAAGCGGCGATATGGACAGGCCCCGTGCCGATGATATGGGTATGCTTGCAACCACTATAAATTCCATTGCTCTTCTTGATTCATTGGAGCATGCAGGTGTTCCTGCCGCAGTATTTACAGCAACTCCTATGATTAAGGTTGCGGAATACTATACTGCCCGTGCCGCAAGGGAGGCTCTTTCACAGGGCAAGGTTGCAATACTTGCAGGCGGAAGCGGTAACCCCTTCTTTTCAACAGATACTGCCGCCGTTTTGCGCGCTCTTGAAATAAATGCAGACGCTCTTCTTATGGCAAAGGATATAGACGGCGTTTACGATTCAGACCCGAAGAAGAATCCTGCCGCAATAAAATTTGATGAGCTTACCTGGAATAAAATTCTTGAGCTTAAGCTTGGTGTTATGGACCTTACAGCCGCTACTATGTGCATAGACGGCGGACTTGACGCTTACGTTTTTGGCCTTAAGGACGGAAACATATTAAAGGCTGCCAAGGGCGAAAACACAGGTACTTATATAACGAACTGATTACAACATCAAAATTAATTTAACGGTAAAAATCAAGCACACTGTAAATGAATACAGTGTGCTTTTTGAATAATTAAGCTATTTTTTAGGACTTAGCCTTTAGTACCACTATTTAGTTATTTTTGATATTGACATCAAGCTGATTGTACGGTATTTCGATTCCATCTTTATCGAAGGCTGCCTTGATGCTTTCAAGAAGATCAAAATGCACAGTCCAATAATCCCCGTTTTTAACCCATACCCTTGTTGCGATTTTGATGCTTGAGTCGCCATGCTCACAAACCCTTACAAAAGGTACGGGATCCTTTAATATTAACTCGTGATTTTGGCATATTTCACTTATTATACTCTTTGCCTTTTCGAAATCATTATTGTAACCAATAGAGAACGTCAAATCAACACGGCGCAAATCCTTTTCGGAATAGTTTACTATCTCGCCGCTGGACAATGTTCCGTTAGGAAGATATACAACCTTATTATCAACTGTCAAAAGCTTAGTGTTGGTTATGTGTATATCAACAACTGTTCCTGCATAACCCATAGCCTCAATATAATCATCTATCTTGAATGGTCTTGTTAATATTATAAGTACACCGCCTGCAAGGTTAGACAATGCACCATTAACAGCCAAACCGACACAAACACCAAGGGACGCTACCAATGCAGTAAGACCGCTTGTATCTATTCCTAAATAACCAATTATGCAAATAACTACTATTATTTTTAATCCCAGCTTCACAACATAGGCCAGGGTTTTCATAATTGTTTTGTCTGCTTTTTTGTTTTCGCCTTTTTTCTCAATTCTTTTTGCTATAACGTTGATTATCTTAAAGGATATAATCAAAACTATTATTGCAACAATAATTTTTACCCCTGTGTTCGTAAGCCAACCAACAACTGTGTTAAGTAATGCTTGCCAATCCATAATTTTCTCCTTTTTATTGTATTATTGTACAAAAAATATGCAATATCATATTTACAGCCGAATTCAATAGCTTTTCTGAAGATTATACCTGCACACCTTTTGCCTTAAAATCTCACTTGAGATAACCATCCAGGTTATACTCCATGGCTTCAATAACTCTTGCGTTCAAATCCAGGGATATTATCCAATTGAAGGATGAATTTCCTACACTCACCGAGCCTGTGCCGCGATCCATCTGATACTGGCTTTGAGTAATAACCTCATCGGGTATATCAACAAAATATATATAGCCCTGTATTCTTGTGCACTCATAATCATCAAGATTAAACGTTTCATCTACAAATATTCCGCGGTATTCAAGATGGCTGTATATCTTTTTTTCGCCCGTGCTTTTATTCTGAAGCTCAATGGCTGTTCCGTTATAGGCAAACGTATAAAAACGATCCGTTTTAACACCTACCAGATATTTTGTTTGAGTTGTTTGACTTATTATATCACCAAACGGATCTCTTTCAATTGTTGTTACGTCATACGTAACAAGAGAGATATAATCCTTCCAGTTTTCAAGGGTAAGCTCTACCCTTTCAATAAGACTTCCGAACTTACTGCTTTTAATGCACGTTTTTCCCTCTACATCCTTACCTATAATACCGCCTGATGTACCGCCGCTACAGGCAGTAAGGGATAAGCACATAACGATAACCAAAATTAAAACAACTATTTTTTTCATTTTATATTCCTGTTATACTGTATAAAAAGGCCAAAACCCAAGAGGATTTCAGCCCTATACGCCTTTTTAATTACAACGTAACACCCTTTTTGTAGAATGCTATTTCCCTTATATCCTCACTCTTGACCTTGTATTCACCGTTTACAGTTTTCATAAGAAGATCAAACAAGCCGTCCTCATCCATACTAAATGCGTTAAAATCTATCCAATGGTCCTTATATGCGGAAATATGGTTGTTTGTGCCTATCTTCATAGTGGGAACAAAGGTTGAGAAGGGAGTTCCTCTGCCTGTGGTAAAAAGCACTATCTGGCAGCCCGAGGAGGCTAATGCTGTTGCGGCAATAAGGTCGTTACCGGGGGCATTCAATGCAGATACGCCTGACTTTTTCACAAGCTCACCGTAGCCAAGCACGTCTACAATTTTGCTTGTTCCCGCTTTTTCAACACAGCCCAGAGATTTTTCCTCAAGAGTTGTTATGCCGCCCTTTTTATTTCCGGGGCTGGGGTTTTCGTATACGGGGAAGCCCTGCTCAAGATAGTAATTTTTGAAATCAACTATCATTTTCTTATAGCAGCTGAAAACCTCTTCGCTTTCGCATTTGTTCATCAAAAGCTGCTCAGCGCCGAACATTTCGGGGACCTCTGTTAAGATTGCGCTTCCGCCCATAGAAATAATTCTGTCGGAAATTCTGCCTACCAGGGGGTTAGCGGTAAGGCCTGAATATCCGTCGCTTCCGCCACATTTAAGGCCAATGCAAAGCTCCTTTATAGATACCTTTTCCCTCTTTAAGTCCTTTGCCTTTTGGGCAAAGCCCTCAATGATTTCAAGGCCGTACGCAAGCTCATCCTCAACATCCTGGCAGTTGAAATATGCTATATTTGTTCTGTTGAAGGGCTTAAGATACTCGATAATTGCATCCATACCGTTATTTTCACAGCCAAGACCTACAAACAAAACGTAGGATGCATTAGGGTTAAGAGCAATAGCGCAAAGAAGCCTTTTTATGCTTTCGTTATCATCACCAAGCTGTGAGCAACCAAACTGGTGCGGTAACGTAAAAATTCCGTCTATACTGCCTGTAACATATTTCTGCGCCATTTTCTCCATACGCAGGCATACGTTATTTACACAGCCTACGGTAGGTATAATGTATATTTCGTTTCTTATACCTGCCCTGCCGTGTTCCCTCTTATAGCCGTAAAAATATCCTTCCGTGATTTCGGTTTCGGGGTATGACGGGTTGTATTCATACTCAAAGCTTTCGTCAAGATGAGATTTTACGTTATGAGTGTGAACCCAATCTCCCGCCTTGATATCCTGTGTTGCCCTGCCTATTACCTGGCCGTACTTTATGATTAAATCGCCCTTTTTAATGTCATATCTTGCGAATTTATGGCCTGCAGATATTTTATCGTTACCCTTTAACTCTACGGCTACGTTATCTTTTTCGTTAATTATGATTTGGTCTTTCATAGTATGTATTCAGGTTTTGACCGCCTTATTAAATTACAGCAAAACCTTTCCGCTTTTAATTTCCTTTACGTTATTTTCTACTGCCTGTGCAAAGCCCTCGTACTTGGTTAAATCCTCGCCCCATACAGCCTCATCCTTCATAAACTCCACAATATCTCCGCCGTTGGCAAAGTACTGTAAGTAAGGAAGGTCATCCTTGTATTCAACCTTACCGGAGGGGAGGTTTGCATAGAATTTACCGTCCTCGCATGTTAATGATGAATACAGGCACATAAGATATGAGAAGCCAACAGTTAAGTGCGCAGGGATTTTGCCGTACTTATTGTAGTAATCTGCAAAGCTGGGTAAATCTCTTGCTCTCCATTTGCTTATGCTGTTAAGTGATATGCTTATAAGCTGGTGGTTAAGGTAGGGATTGAGAAATCTCTCCGTAACGCTGTCTGCAAATTCTGTTGTTGCGGCTATATCATCAGATACAAAGGGAATAATTTCCTCATTAAGCGTATCCTGAAGGAAGCTGCAGAGAAGCTTATCGTTCATGCACTGGTCAACAGTTTTTGCGCCAAGCCACAAGCCTGCGGGAACAAGGTTTGTATGGCTTCCGTTAAGCACGCGTACCTTTCTCTTTTTGTAATACTTGATGTTTTCAGTTAAAACAACATCTATACCGTGAGTACCTTCCTTTATGTACTGTGCGATATCACCCTTCTTTTCTACTGCCCAGAGGCCAAAGGGCTCACCAACTGAAACAAGAGCATCCTCCTCGCCAATAAGCTCCCAAAGGTGATTTCTTGTCTGTTCATCTCTGGGGTAACCTGCAACAATACGGTCTACCAGAGTGTTGCAGAAATAGTTTTCATCATCAATCCAAGCCTTGAAGCCCTCGGGAAGATTCCAAAGCTCGATATAATTCATTACACACCTATAAAGCTCGTCTGCGTTGTTATCAATAAGCTCAACAGGCATCATATACAAGCCGGGAAGGCCTGCATTGTATCTTTCAAGCAGAAACTTGGTTAATTTTGCAGGGAACGTTATTTCTGCAAAACCGTCTATCTTGTCGTTTGCATTGTAACAAATACCGGCCTCTGTTGTATTGGATACAACAAGCTTAAGTTCCTCATCTCTTGCCAATGCGATATACTCGTCATACTCTTCAAAGGGGCTTATAACCTTCTGTAATACGTCTATTTTATGTACGTCCTCTACAATCTTGCCTTCCTTTACGCCGCGAAGAACTATATGATATTTATTGTTCTGTGCCTTAAATTTATCAAGTGAACCGAAGGGGATGGGCTTTATGATATTTACGCCGTAATCCAAGCCCTCTTTATTCAAACAATCAAAATAATAGTCTGCAAATGTTCTTAAAAAGTTACCTTCTCCAACCTGTAAAACTTTAATCATTATTACACCTCATTATAAGATAATTATATCCATTATATAATATAATCCAATAAAAATCAAATCATTTAATAGCCACACCTGTTTATTTTTCTTTAACGATTTTCCTTAAAATCTCTTTTTAGTTCACTACACCACACCCGTATTTGTGATATAATATAAGCAGAAATTATAAGGAGGGCTTTTATGAAAATATTTATTGATACAGCCAATTTAGCTGATATACAGAAGGCCTTGGAGCTTGGCATTGTTACTGGTGTTACCACAAATCCCAGCCTTATTGCCAAGGAAGGGCTGGATTATTACACTACCCTAAAAAAAATAGCCTCTATGACAGACGGTCCCGTTTTCGGTGAGGTAAAGGCAACAGCAACCCTTGCAGAGGATATTATTAAGGAGGCACGTGAGATATACGCTATTGCCCCTAAAAATATGGTTGTAAAAATACCTATGAATACTGAAGGTCTTAAGGCTATAAGCGCTCTTAAAAAAGAGGGCATCCCTACAAACTGTACCCTTATATTTAGTGCCAATCAGGCCCTTCTCGCCGCACTTGCAGGGGCATCCTACGTAAGCCTTTTCGTTGGCAGGCTTGATGATATCGGTCAGAAGGGTACAGACGTAGTAAGTGAGGTTGTGGATATTTTCGCAAACTATCCCGATATACACTGTGAGGTCCTTGCCGCAAGCATACGTACACCAATGCACGTTACAGACTGTGCTATTGCCGGGGCAGACGTTGCCACTATTCCCTACAACGTTATTATGCAGATGGCAAAGCATCCCCTTACAGAAAGCGGTATTGAGCGATTTAAGAATGATTATATAAAGGTGTTTGGGGAGTAATAAGATAAACAGCAAAGGCAGACATTAAGTCTGCCTTTTTTACTTTATTTCAATTTTTCAACGGTTGCATTATCTATCTAAAAAAAGGCTGTTCCCCTGAATTACACGCAGAAAAAGAAAAGCATATCAAAACTATAAATATTACGAAAATAATCCTTTTCATATTTTACTCCTATGTCAAACCCTTACAAATCAAACTTTTCATTTATTTTCTTTTTTGCCCAATCAAAAAGGTCTGCTGCCGCCTTTTGAAAATCCATAGTACTACCGCGCTTAATGTCCAAAAAGCCAGTAATAATTTTCTTATCACAGTCACAGGCCTTATTAAGCAAATCATCCTGGCACCTTACGTATTCTCCTGTTTTCATATACACTGCAGCCTGTATCACAAAAGAAGCAGACTTATATAAGCCCTTAAGCAGTTCTTCACTTTTTTCATACAGCATATTGTGTACGCACCCGTGATAAATATTACACGCGCCCGTTTTAATTGCCCTCTCTACATCTTTCTTATCTATAATTGGCAACAGGCTTTCCAGATTACCATACAATGGCTTTGTATCATTGTAAAACTGAAAAAGATCTGAAGGCTCCCAGTTATAAAGCTCATCCTTGCCTGAAACGAATCCACAGATAAGTTCTCTGTGAGCAAGGGTATCAAGCATTTCGTTATAGGTGTTAATATCCTCCACAGTAAGCTTATCCAGTATCACAACGGTATCTATATCACTTTTTTCTGTAGCTTCGTTTCTGGCATAGCTACCCTGCAGGCCTATGAATATTACCCGACTGCCAAACGTATTGCGCAAGGCTGACATAAATCCAACAAGCCATTCTGAAATATTTACCACTTTATACCTCTCTTATTTTCCGATTCTTCTTTGAAAGTAATTATATCATATTGTTGGTATAATTACATACGTATCAAAATCATTCCCAAAAAAGGTATATACTCTTGAAAATTTGTCTTATGTGGTGTAAAATAATGGAAAATACTGATAAATCACCTTATTTGCCGGGAGGAACACATATGAATATATGGCACGATATAAGCCCCAAGAGAATAACCCCTAATGATTTTGTTGCAGTTGTAGAAATACCCAAGGGCAGTAAGACAAAATATGAGCTTGATAAGGAAACAGGCCGTATTATGCTTGACCGTGTTTTATACACATCCACGCACTACCCTGCAAACTACGGTTTTATCCCGCGTTCCTTTGGTGATGATGGGGACCCTCTTGACGTTCTTGTACTCTCCACCGAATCTCTTGCGCCCCTTACACTTGTACGTTGCTTCCCTATTGGCTATATTTCAATGCTTGACGACGGACGAAACGACGAAAAAATTATCGCAATCCCCTTTGGTGACCCTACGTACAACCAATACAGAGATATTTCAGAGCTTCCCAAGCACGTTTTCGAGGAGATGCTCCATTTCTTCAACGTTTACAAAGCATTGGAGGACAAGGAGGCCGTTGCAAAAGAGGTAAACAACAGAGAGGCCGCAGTTGAGGTAATTTCTGCCGCATTGGATAATTACGTAGATCTTTTCTGCAAGTGATAATAAATTATACATAATAAGTAAAATCCCGTTTTCATAAGAGAACGGGATTTTTTGGCGCCTCCTGCAGGACTCGAACCTGCGACACTTCGGTTAACAGCCGAATGCTCTACCGACTGAGCTAAGGAGGCAAATATTGATAGGAATGTATTTCTTAAAACTTTAAAGCCGGCAGCTACCCGCTCTTCCGGGGCGTCTCCACCCAAGTACCATAGGCGTGAAGGAGCTTAACGACTGTGTTCGGGATGGGAACAGGTGTGGCCTCCTCGCTATCGCAACCGGCTTTAAAC
>SVGI01000028.1 GCA_015056385.1 Clostridiales bacterium | reverse complement strand
GCAGGCCAATAATAAACGCACTTGTGCGTTGCCAGTAGTGATTAGGGCTATGCCCGAAAATGAAAAACCACCCGCTATGCGGGTGGATATTTATTGTATGTAAAAAGCTCCGTGAGCAGTATCACGGAGCTTTTATACGTATGCGTATCATTAGTATTATTTAAGGTTACAGTATCTCTTGAGTGCGTCGGAAATAACGCTTACGGTAACGTCGGATTCCTCGTTTGCCCAAAGGAGCTTTCCGTTTTTATCTACAAGGATCTGGCAGGGAACAACTGTGAAGTTAAAGTATTGATCGTAGATCTTGTTTGCAACAGCGCGGTCTGCATAAACGTCAACCTCAAGTATATTAAGCTTAACACCGTAGTAATCGCCTATTGTATCCATCAATTCGTTTAATTCCTTGGCGCCCTTATAGTCCTCGGAATAAACTGAAAAAAGTGTGGGATGCTCCCCGTCTACACCGTAGTAATCTATTTGGCTGTGCTGTATGTAAGAAACTATACCCCATGTTGCAAGTATGATTATTGCAGCTATAAGCAATGCCCAAAGCAGGGAGTATTTTTTGAAATTAACCATATTTATTTGCCACCTATCTGTGTTTTAAGAATAATCCCGTATATAATACCATATTTAACGATAAATTAAAAGCGTTTTATACTTAAAAATGGAAAATTATTTTATTGTACCTGTGATACGTTTTCTTTTATCCTTGAAATAACATATAATTTCCCATACACCAACAATTACAAGGAAGCCTCCGAATATTTTTCGCATTACGTCGTTATTGAGCCTTGATGCAAAATATGATGCGGCAACAGCAAAGGGAATACCGGATAAGGCAAATATTAAGGCTGTCCTTTTATTGAAAATACCGTACCTTGTGTATTTTATACAGGCGTATATTGCAGGTATTATAAAAATAATAAGATTAGTAAGCTGTGCCTCATGCTGCCCAACACCCATAAATACAGATAAAAGCAGTATGGAAACGCTTCCGCCGCCAACCCCCATAGAGCTTAAAATACCCGATAATACACCTATTAAAATAAAAATCAGAAAATCTGCCATAATTATACCACCAGAGAGCGTATACCTGCAAAAATAAGTAGGGCGGCAAATATAAGCTTTAATACACCCGCTGAAATTTTTTTCATAAGTCTTGTGCCTATCACCCCGCCAATAATAGCGCCTATACCTGTAAAAAGCACTGTATTAAGCCTAATATCCGTACCGTTAAGTATATAAATGACGATGCTTATAACGCTTAATACGAGCATCGCGCCTATTGACGTAGCCTGCGCCTCCTTTTGCGAAAAGCTAAAAAGAGCTGTAAGTGTTGAAACGGCTATAATTCCTCCGCCGCTGCCGAAAAATCCGTTTACGCAGCCTGCAACGGTACCGATTATAATAAGGCTTAAAACAGTTTTTTTATTCATACTCTTATTATGGGTGTAAAGTATTATAATATTCTTTTTGTCAGATTCAAAAAAGCCCGGTCTGTTTAAGGTCGGGCTGTATTATTAGGTGTATTTACTTTTAAGGTATAATAAAAAATCATTTGCCTCGCTTCTGCTTTTGAGGATGTGAATTTCCTTGTGAGAGTATTTTTCCAAAAGCTTTAAGATATGCGGCTTTTGCTCTGCACCAAATCCCTTTATAAAATCAATGAATTCTCTATCCTCCTCTGCTTCTATCCACGGTAAATCACAGCGTGGTTTCCCTTTTCGCTCCTTTACACCGTTAAGGCAAATTTCCAAAGGATAATCAAGAAAAATAACGGTATCACACGCCTTAAGCCTTAATTCCATCGTGGAGGCGTAGTTTCCGTCTATTATCCACTCATTTTTATCCATAACGTCTGAAAGTCTTTTGAGAAACAAAGCTTTTTCAACGGTGGTTTTGTCGCTGTTCCAATACAGCATATCAAGATGAAAAAGGGGGATACGGGTAATTTCGTGTAATTTTACCGAAAACGTGCTTTTTCCACTTCCCGGACAACCGATTACTATTATCTTTTTCATGCTTTCAGCCCTCATACCTATTTTGAATGTATTTTATCATAAAAAACACTGCTTTACAAAAAAACAGGTACGTTTTTAATGCCGTACCTGCCTGTAATCATATATTGTTAATCGTCAAGGGCGTAGGAAACTCCGTTCTGCTTTATTCTTTTTTTGAACCTGAAGGAGGTTTTTATAACTCCTATGCTGAAATCGTTCCAGTGGGTTTGCGTATCAGGAATAAATATAAGCCTACACCCCACTGTTCTTGCAAGTATTTTAAGCAGTACGTTATTATCTGCAGAAACGTAGTTTGTTATGGAGGGGTGAGCCGAAACAGTAAGTGCATAGCATTTGTTGCTCTTTTTTGTTTTCAAAAGCTCGTTTTCTATGTTCTGGATAACTATATGCTCTGATGAAACGTGGCCCGTACCCTCGCAATAAGGGCAGGAGCGCTCAAGAATTGTATTAAGGCGGCGCTTTCCTTTTTTTCTTGTTATTTCAACAAGCCCCAGGTGAGTTACCCCGTACACAACTGTTTTTGTTCTGTCTGCCTTAAACTCCTCCTTAAGACATTCTATAAGCCTTGCCTTATTTTCCTTGTTGTACATATCAATAAAATCCACAACAATTATTCCGCCTATATCCCTTAATCTTACCTGCTGAGCAATCGTTTTTGCGGCGGCAATATTCGTTTTGAATATGGTTTCCTCAAGGTCGTTTTTTCCTATAAATTTTCCAGTGTTTACGTCTATTACGGTAAGAGCTTCAGTGGATTCGATTATGATATATCCGCCGTTATCCATAAACACCTTGCTTTGAGATGCTTTATGAAGAGCGGTATTCACCTTGAAATAATCGAAAATATCCTCATCTTTCGTCCACATACGGATTTTACCGAGCTGGGACGGCAAAAGCTCCTTAATGCTTTTTCTCAGACTGTTGTAATCGTCCAGGCTTGTGATTATAAGCTCGTTTATATCACTTGAAAAAACATCTCTGATAAGAAATGAGAATATGTTTTCATCCTCGTAAAGCACCCTTGGCCCACCGCCTTTGTGGGAATCGTTTACAATATTTTCCCATTGGCTGTATAAGAATTTTATTTCATCCTTAAGCTCAGCCTCGGGCATATTGTATGCCTCGGTTCTTATAATAATACCCATATTATCGGGAACTATTTCTCTGGCGATGCCTTTAAGGCGCGAGCGCTCTGAGGAATCCTCTATACGCTTTGAAACACCTGTATATTTTTCGGTAGGAAGGAGAATGGTATATCTGCCGGGAAGAGATATCTTCATGCTTACACGGGGACCCTTTGTACCTGTGCTTTCATGAGTCATCTGAACTGTTATTTCCTGGCCTACCTTAAGATAATCCTTTATTTTAAGCTCTTTGTGGGATATGCTTTTACCCTGGGCTCTGCCCTTGTGGCTGAATTGCTGAAGGTCAAGGTCGCCTACGTAAAGAAAGGCGTTTTTCTTCAGACCGATATCCACAAAGGCTATGTTCATACCCGGTATTACGTTTTGAACCTTTCCACGGTAGATAGTGCCGATAGTCCTCTTGTACTGTATGTCCTCGGAATAAAATTCCGCAAGACGTCCGTCTTCAAGAAGGGCTACGTTAGTCTTATCTGCGTGAGAATGAACTAATATCTGTTTTTTCATTGTGTATTTTATGCCGTAAAATTGGCTTATTTATCCTTAATTAGAATCAAATGTTACAGCGTGCCTCTTATGCTGTCCAATGGGTACACCTCGGCACCTGAATCGTTTATTGAGTAAAAATCTGTTCTGACTGTTGCAGATGCGTTTTCATCTGTAAAGCCGCAATATCTGTTAAATTCGTTTACAACAACAGAAGCCTTTACGCTTAATTGCTCGCTCATTGCGGTACGAAGCCTTAACGTAATATAATCGGCCCCCTGTTCCTTTATGTCAAATGAGACAATTGCTCTTTTGATATCCTGCTCCTTGAAGCCTTTTTTTGTCTGAACGCTGACTGTTATATTATCCTGCGCCATAAAGGTACACAAAGCGCCCTTAACCGCGTCAATATAATCCTTTTTATAGCTTACCTCGTACTCTGCATACTGTACAAGAGCGGAAAGATGGGGAGTTTTGTCTGTTGCTTCAACGCAGTCTAATATTCTTATCCCATCTGGTAAATGGCTGTTGAGTATTTCTGTAAAGGCGTGAGGTGACATACCGTCCTGACCGTCCTCAAGGCGGATATCAAAATATTCACCGTAGCTTATAAGTCCGACGGGCATGGCGAATGCAAAAGACATTCTGATCTGAGGGTTATAGCCCTCCGTATATGATACCTTTATACCTGAGCGCCTTAAGGCTCTGTGTAAGCACCTCATCAATTCAAGATGAGAAATAAAGCGTACGGATGCAAGGCGCTGAAATTTTACTATATATCTCAAGGGGAATACCCTCCTTTGCAGTTACAGTAAGAAAAATTTATTTTACGATACCTGAAATTTTTGCGGTACAAACGCCGTTTTTACATATACGGTCCACGCCGCAGCCCTTACAGCCCTCGCGGCAGTCCTCGGTAAGAACTCCGTTTTTGGATTTTTCGTATTCGCGGATAAAAAAGGCCTTTGAAACACCGCAATCAATATGATCCCAGGGAAGAGCCTCATTTACACTGTATTCCGTATTGGCGTAAAATTTCATGCTTATACCGGCGTCCTCAAACGCTTTTTCCCATTTTGAAAAGTCAAAGCATTCGTTCCATGCGTCAAGGCGGCATCCGTTTTTGTGGGCGTTATAAAGCACCTGTGAAAGGCGCCTGTCGCCTCTGGCAAATACAGCCTCAAGCAGGCTTGTGTGAGGGTTTGTCCAGTTAAGTGTAACACCTCTTCCGCGGATATTCTTCATGAGAAAATCCTGTTTTGCAATAATATCCTCTTGAGATACCTGTCCGCACCATTGGAAGGGCGTATGTGTTTTTGGTACAAACGTGGAAACACCTATTGAAAGGTTAAGGCGATACCTGTTGGCAACACTTCTGTAAATGGATTTAACGTGCTCCACCATATCGCATATACCCTGAACATCCTCCCGGGTTTCTGTGGGAAGACCAATCATAAAGTAAAGCTTAACAGTATCCCAGCCTGCCTTAAAGCATTCCTCGCAGGTCTTAATAAGGTCATCGTAAGAAATTCCCTTATTTATAACGTCGCGAAGCCTTTGTGTTCCTGCCTCGGGGGCAAACGTAAGCCCTGTTTTTCTGTATTTTGCAAGCTCATCCTTAAAGCTTGAATCCTTGAACGCATCAAGACGCTGAGAGGGAAGAGCAACAGAAACACCCTTCGGGTTGAATTCTGATACAAGGTCCTTTACAAGCTCGTTAATGCAGGAATAATCCCCGGAGCTTAAGGATGTAAGAGACATTTCATCGTATCCTGTGTTTTCGAATATGGCATTTGCCAGCTTTTTGAGTGTTTGAGGTGATTTTTCTCTTACAGGCCTGTATATCATACCTGCCTGGCAGAATCTGCAGCCCCTTGTACAGCCTCTCATTATCTCCAGCATTATTCTGTCGTGAACGATATTCATATAGGGAACGATCATTTTTGTAGGGTATTCAGATGAATCAAAATCATCTATAATACGCTTTACAACAGATGCGGGAGCGCCGTTTGTGGGTATAAGGGCCTTGAAGCGTCCCGTTACCTCATCGTATTCGGCATTGTAAAGAGAGGGTACGTACACACCCGGTATTTGCGCGGCTTTAATAAGAAATTGCTCTTTTGTTAAGCTGTTTTCCTGTTTTTCGCGGAAAAGATCAACAACGTCACAGATCTCCTCCTCACCCTCGCCTATAAGAATAAGGTCGCAGAAGTCTGCAAAGGGCTCTGGGTTATAGGTACAGGTGCCTCCTGCCATTACTATAGGATCACTTTCGCCTCTGTCTCTGGCAAAGAGAGGTACACCTCCAAGGCTCAGCATATTAAGGAAGTTTGTATATCCAAGCTCATACCCTAATGTTACGCCTATAAGGTCGAATTCGCAGAGGGGAGTGCGTGTTTCCACGGAAAAAAGCCTTATGTCTTTATTGCGCATATGCTCTTCCATATCACACCACGGCGCAAAAAAGCGCTCGCAGTAGCAGTCCTCGCGTAAATTGAGTACGTGATAAAGTATACGCATTCCGAGATTGGACATACCTATTTCGTATATATCCGGAAACATAAATGCGTAACGCACACTTACCTGTGAGGGGTCCTTTATAACCTGATTAAGCTCGCCGCCTGCATAGCGTGCAGGCTTCGAACAGCTTAAAATTACACTGTCTATAACGTTATTGGGGATAGATTGCATTTGAAAAGAAAATTAAACATAAAAAACAGACCGTGATAACACGGTCTGTTCTGTGAAGACCGACTGAATTATTTGTTTTTTACAATAATGTCAACAACATCACCGATGGTTTTGATAGCTTCTACCTCATCCTCGGGGATTTCAAGGTCGAATTCGCTTTCAAAGGCCATGATAAGCTCAACGATTTCCAAGGAATCTGCGCTGAGATCATCAATGAAGGATGTATTGTCTGATAAGGCTGCTGCATCCTGGTGAAGATGCTCTGCTACTATTGCTATTACCTTGTTAAAGCATTCATTGCGTTCCATAAAATTTCTCCTTAAAAATGAAATATTTAGTTGTTTGTTTGTTGTACGTTCTGGGTAAGCTTATCGGAAATCTTTTCAACTATTCTGTTTTCGATCATTCTCTGTGCCTGCTTTACGGCATGGTAAACCGAGGATGATTTGGAGCTTCCGTGAATTTTTATGATGTTTGCGTTTACACCTAAGAAGGGAGCGCCGCCGTATTCCTCGTAGTTAAACATGCTTTTAAGTGTATAAAGCTTTTTCTTTACCAAAAGAGCGCCGATTTTTGTAAGGATTCCACCTGTACGGAGAGTGCCCTTAAGCTCTGAAAAAATCATCATGCCAAGGCCTTCACTGCATTTAAGTATGGAATTACCAACAAATCCGTCGCAAACGGCTACGTCAACCTGCCCTGAGAATAAATATCTGGGCTCTACGTTGCCGGTAAAGTTGATGCTTTCAAGCTTTTGAAGCTCCTCGTAGGCTTCTTTGGTTAATTTGCAGCCCTTGTGTGCCTCTGCACCGTTATTTACAAGCCCAACCTTAGGGCTTTGAGTGCCGAACACACATTCGGTATAGATGCTTCCCATCTGTGCAAACTGCACAAGGTTTTCTACGCTGCAATCAACGTTTGCGCCGTTATCTATGAGAAGAAAATGTCCGCCCTTGGCTGCAGGAATTGCTACGGCAAGGGAGGGCCTGTCTATTCCGGGCAAGCGGCCTGCGATAAAAAGACCTCCTGCAAGTGTTGCCCCTGTACTTCCGGCAGAGATAAAAGCACTGTCCAAATCACCCTTAACAAGTGAAATTCCCTTTACAGTGGATGAATCCTTTTTTCTGCGAAGAGCAAATACAGGAGATTCGTCATTAGAAATAACCTCACTTGCGTGTAAAATGCTCACGCGAGAGCTGTCATAATCGGGGTAAAGAGCCAATTCCTCCTTGATGAGGCCTTCGTCGCCCACCAATACCATATCAAAGCCCTTCATAGAGAGGCTTTCTATGGCGCCCTTGATAATTTCGTGAGGGGCGTTGTCTCCGCCCATTGCGTCAATTACGATTTTCACTGTAATGCTATACCTTTCCCGGATACAAAGCACCGCCCGCCCTTCTGTAAAAACGGAAGAGATGCAGGCGGCGTGCTCATGTTAAGATTAATTTTGCTCAGCGGCAACTTCAATTACTTGCTTGTTTGCATAGTAACCGCATTTTCTGCAAGCTCTGTGTGAAAGCTTGGGCTCACCGCACTGAGGACATTTGCCGTTATCGGGGTTTGTGATCTTCCAATTTGCACGTCTTGTGTTTCTGCGCTGTTTTGAAACTTTACTCTTGGGTACTGCCATATTTGATACACCTCCAATATTATTCGAAAAACTTTTTTAATGCGGCCATTCTTTCATCAATGACCTCATCATCGGCAACGTCGCTACATACTGAGCATTTGCAGGGACCTTCATTTAAGTTGGCTCCGCAATTTGGACACAGGCCTTTACAATCCTCATTACAAAGCTTGAGATTGGGGATAGCAAGAACTATACTTGACGTAACAGCCTCACTTAAATCAATACTCTCGCCGTTGAATGTAAACAAGTCGATGTTGTCGTTATATTCAGGTTCACCGGATGTAAAATGGGCATCCAGCTCTGCGCAAAGGGGATATTCGTAGGTCGTAAGGCATCTTCCGCAGGTAAGCAAAAGCTTTGTGGAAACAACTGCCGTACAGTGAAGAAAATCATCGGAATTGACTACCTTACCCTTTACGGATACAGGCTCCAGGAATGAAATTTCCTCCCCCATATACTCAAAGGGAGAAAAGCTTTCCGTAATGTCAACCTCTGTTGTACCGCGGAAAACACCCAAAATACCTGAAACGTCAATTATCATTTTAATCTCCGTCCATACGAATAATTCTTTGTTAAGCCGGCATCTGCACATCATTATCCAATTTAACCACGTTATTATATACTCATATTGCTCTTTTGTCAAGAACATTTCAGTAAAAATATTCAATCTGTGGAATTAAATTTTATTATTTTTCTTTTGTACACCCTCAGAACGTAATTGACAACATTTATTGTATAATGATATAATCTTTTTGATAAAAGCGGCAAAGAAATGCTTTTTTCGGAGGTATAATGTCGTATACTGTGGATCTGCCTTGTTACGTGGCAGATGTATTGAATAATGAAGGAATATCAGCCTGTGATATAACCTTTTTCTCTCGGTTCGATAGGGACCATAGCTCGAATTTTACAGACGGGTGGTGTGTAATTACATCACAGGGCCTTTTTGTTCTTGAATTTTCACTTGTTGAAGGTAAGGCTCTTAATTTCAAGGGAACTCTCTTAAATGGGTCAGAGGAACGGAATGAAATCCACGGGGAGCTTATAAAAAGCAAGCTTTATCATTTTAGGGAATACGGTAAGCTTTTTATTTCCAATCTTATAGCCTCCGGGGAACTTGTTATATCCGGAAAGCATGCTGAGGGTGATGATACCTCCCCGGTAAATGAAAAAAGTGAATCCGTTGCCGTATTTACCAACCTTTATATGAAGGATATGGTTGCGCTTATAAGGTGCTTCGACAGTGCTTATTCCGCTTTTAACGGCGGCAAACCCAAGGAGGAGGAGCCTCCTAAAAGCGAGGAGCTATTCTGCCCGAAATGCGGACGTATGTATCCCGACGCGGAAAGAAAGGTATGCCCTCACTGTGAAAAAAAGATGAGCACGTTTATACGCCTGGCAAAAAGGCTTCCTGCGTATAAATGGTATCTTATCGGCGTTATATGCTTTGCGGTATTGAATACCCTTTTAAGCTTTGTTACCCCCTACGTTTCAGGTACAATCCTTTTTGACAAGGTTTTGTTTGGTATGGACGGCGAATTCTGGGCAGGCAGGCTTGGTTTGGCAGTTGTTTTGTGGCTGTCCTGCTACGCACTGTCCCTTTTGTTCGGCATGTTTACAAATCTCATAAACGCAAGGCTTTCCGCTAACGTTGTCTACGACCTTAAGTGTGAAATATTTTCCTGTCTTCAAAGGCTTTCCTTAAGCTTTTTCCTTAAGAAGCAAACGGGTCAGCTTATGAATAAGGTAAACAACGACGCTATGAGTATTATGCACTTTTTTATAGACGGCTTGCCCTACGTGTTTACAAGCGTGCTTAATATTTTCGGCGGGTTTATTATAATGATGATTATCAACTGGCGGGTTACGCTCTTTGCCATACTCCCCGTTATAATACTTGGGGTATTGAGTACAAGGCTTTACCGTATGGTTGGCAGACTTTATTCAAAAATGCACGTCCGCAATTCGAAAATGTATTCCACAATAAGCGATTCTCTTAAGGGCACGAAGGTTATAAAGGTATTCGGCAAGGAACAGCAGGAAATACAAAGATTTTCAGGTGTAAACCGCGGATATATGGAAACGGAGCGTAAGCTGGGTCATACCCAGGCCTGGGCATGGCCTCTTATAAGCCTTATCGCAGGCTTTTCAACATACCTTGTGTGGGTAATTGGCGGAATGGATGTAATAAACGGTGTAAACGGTATGTCCTACGGAGTTTTGGTAACCATGATAAGCTACGTGGGCATGATGATAGGCCCCGTCGCCCAGATGTCCAACGTTATCGACTGGTTCAGCAACTGTATGAATGCCGCACAGAGAATGTTTATTATTATGGATGCTATCCCAGAGGTAAAGGAAAACGATGATTCTGTAACAATGGACGAAATGGAGGGTAATATCTCCATTGAAAACGTTTCCTTTGAGTACGATATAAATAAGCCCATACTCAAAAATATTTCGTTTGATATTTCAAGCGGTGAAATGCTTGGCATAGTAGGCCATTCAGGGGCAGGTAAAAGTACCCTTGTTAACCTTGTGTCCCGCCTTTACGACGTAACTGCAGGCCGCATACTTATAGACGGTGTTGATATCAAGAATATATCCATGTCATCTCTTAAGAAAAATATAGCCACGGTATCACAGGAAACATATATATTTGTGGGTACCGTGTATGAAAATATTGCTTATGCCCGCCCTGATGCATCCTTTGAGGTGGTTATAAGAGCGGCTAAAATCGCTAACGCTCACGATTTCATAGAAGGCCTTCCCGAGGGCTACGATACTATGGTCGGAACGGGGTACAGGGCTCTTTCCGGCGGAGAAAAGCAGAGAATATCCATATCGAGAGCCGTGCTTGTGGACCCTAAAATACTTATTTTGGACGAGGCTACTGCATCTCTTGATACGGAAACGGAAATGAGCATACAGGAGGCTCTTGAAAAGCTCATAGACGGACGTACAACCATTGCTATTGCCCACAGGCTTTCAACGCTGAGAAATGCAGACAGAATAGCCGTTGTGGAGCACGGTGAGGTTGTTGAAATAGGCACTCACGCCGAATTGGTAAATAATAAAGGAATATATTTCGGCCTGATAAAGAAGCAGGCAGAGGCCCTTAAGATGAAGGGCGTTTAACGCAGAGTTGTAAAAAGGAGAAGCACCTATGGAATTTCATGGAGGTCCACGCGGGCCGAGAGGCTTTGGTGGCAGAGGCCACGGCGGAATGCAAAAGGAAAATATAAATGCAAGGGTTGCTCTTTCAGACGCCCTTGAAATAGAATATATAGACCCTTCAGCTGTAAAATTCGGGCTTACAGAGGGTAATATGCTTAAGTATACCGATAAGGACGGCGTTGAGCACGAAAGAATTCAGCTCCACAGGTCCTTCCCGTTTTCCTGCAAGGATGAGTATATTTCTGTACGTACCCATGACAATAACGAGCTGGGTATGATAAGGAATATAAACGATTTCAGCGAGGAAACACTTGCCCTAATTAATACCGCTCTTGAGCTTCGTTATTTCGCCCCGCAGATAACCGAAATATTCAGCATAAAAGAAGAGTTCGGTTATATGTATTGGAGTGTCAAAACAAACAAGGGCAACGTAAGCTTTACTGTAAGAAACGGCAGAGGAAACATATTTTTTGTTTCAAAATCCACTGTAATGATAAATGACGTGGACGGCAACCGCTTTATAATAAGCGATTTTGAGAAAACGGAAGAAAAATATCAGAAGACTATTGAAATGTACTTGTGATATACAGGTAAAGATATGATATTAAAATATGAATTGGACTCTGCGCTTGAGGTTGAGGTTAAAAAGCATCTCAATAATGAGGATATAGCGTACTGTGTTCCTGCGGATTTATCCATAGACGGCGTTTCAAAGAGCAACGGCTGGCTTGTAATAGGCACGTCGTGCTTTGCTACCGTATGGGAAAACGAGGTGGACAGGGTAGAGCCTATATCCCATTGTACCGACTTCAAGCTTACCGCTATGGTGGGCAACGGCTTTCTGGAATGCAGTATAGACGGGCGCCCTGTGATTATTGCCCGTTTTACTATGGAGCACGTTGCAAGGTACGGATATATTGCCCAGATACTCAATCAGATGTGTAAGGGTAAAAGCGTACGCGTAAGCAACACTGAGGAAGAGGTACGGTGCCCCAAATGCGGACGTATGATGATAAGAGGTACCAATATATGCCCCAAATGCTCAAATAAAGGCAGTGCTGTAAAGCGCATATTGAAAATGTGTGTGCCTTATTGGTATATAGTTGCCGCAGTGCTTCTTCTTTTAGGCGTATCAACCTTTATATCCCTTCAGCCCCCAAAAATATACAAGAAAATAATCGACGAATGCCTTGGGATTTCTTCAGGCGTTGAGGGAAATTTTCCCTTACTTGTAAAATATATAGGCCTTGTTATTGCCTGCAGCGTTTTGTCCTGGGTAGTAAATGTATTTATATCCGTGCTGCGCACAAATTTCGGCGCATCACTTACTCGTGATATGAGGGGCGGGCTTTTTGAAAAAATCCAAAGCCTTTCCCTTGGCTATGTTCTTAATCACAAGGCGGGAGATATTATAAACAGGGTAACCCGTGATACTCAGCGAATAAGGCAGTTTGTTTTTACGGTAAGCATAAATATAGTACAGCAGCTTGTTCTGTTTGTTGTGCTTTGCGTTTTGTTGCTTAATAAAAATTGGATAATGGCGCTTATTATACTGATTCCCGCTCCTGTTGCATTCAGACTTCAGACGTATCTGTGGCGAAGGGTGCTTGGCCCTATGTACAGAAAAATGCACAGGGAGGATGATAACGCCAACAATCTTCTTCACGATATAATAAACGGTATCCGCGTAGTTAAAATATTCGGCAGAGAGGAAAATGAGGTACAAAGATATAAAAATGCAAGCAGAAAAATTGCGGATATAAGCATAAAAGCAGAGAGCAAGTGGGCTTATCTTTGGCCTGTTGCAAGCTTTATACTTAATCTCGGCATGTATGCAGTTACCTTTCTGGGCTGTTATATAATAATGGGTAATATGGGTATGGCTATGACGTTAGGTGAGCTTATAGAATTTACCACCCTTGCCCAGATGGTATATCAGCCTATGCATTCCTTGATGATGGCTCCCCGTGTAATAACAGACGCTATGATAGGTATGCAGAGAATAAATGAAATAATGGACCAGAAGGTTGAGATAGAAGAAAAGGAGGATGCGGTAAAGCACTCTATTTGCGGTGAGATTTGCTTTGAAAACGTAACCTTCGGCTACCGCTCCTACGAGCCTGTTCTTAAGGATGTATCGTTTACTGTAAAGCAGGGTGAAATGATTGGCCTTGTAGGTAAATCGGGTGCAGGTAAAAGCACGCTTACCAACCTTGTCTCAAGGCTTTACGACGTGCAGGAGGGCAGAATTCTTATAGACGGTGTAGATATAAAGGATATCTCCAAAACAGACCTGCGCTCGCAGATAGGAGTTGTGCTTCAGGAACCCTTCCTCTTTACAGGCTCTGTATTCGATAATATAAGGTATGCGCGGCCGGATGCCACCAGGGAAGAGGTTATCCGCGCTGCAATGATAGCAAACGCTCATTCGTTTATAGTAAATCTCCCCGACGGCTACGATTCCCGCGTGGATGAGGGTGGAAATAACTTTTCCACAGGGGAAAAGCAAAGGCTTGCTATTGCCAGATGTCTGTTGAGTAACCCTAAAATGCTTATACTTGATGAGGCAACCTCTGCCTTAGACCTGGATACAGAGGCTCTTATACAGGAGGCTCTTCAAAGGCTTGTAAAGGGCAAAACAACGTTTGCTATTGCCCACAGGCTTTCAACCCTTAAAAATGCAGACAGGCTTTTTGTTATTGACAACGGGCAGATAGCCGAGATGGGTACCCACGATGAGCTTATGAGGGAAAAGGGTATATATTACGGCCTTGTTATTGCTCAACGCTCAATGACGAAAATAAAACGCAGAGAAACTGAATGATTTACAAAAAAAATAAATAAGCGCAAGTGAGTTGTATTCTGAAAAATATCGGATAAATGCGGTAAAAGTATTCAAAATGCTTAAAAATTAAATTTTTATTAAGTGCGGCGTTTTATGGTATTTTGTGGTATAATACACATTGGTAGAGGTCGGCGAATGCCGACTTACTTTTGGACAAAGCGGGACAAATTTTAATCAGCGGGATAAATTAGTCCCACCAATGATAAACAAGGTGCTTGGATATAAGAGGAAATATGGATCTTTCGTTTGATTTACTTGAATCGGTAATGCCCGAGGCATTGGAAAATATACGAGGCAGATACAATATCTTAAGCACGGTAAAGGCAAAGGCTCCCGTGGGAAGAAGGGTTTTATCCTCATCCACAGGGATTACGGAGCGCCGTATCAGAAATGACGTTGAGCTGCTTTGCGACCTTGGCCTTGTAAGGCAGGATGTTGTCGGTATAAGCCTTACTCAAAAGGGGGAGTCAGTCCTTGAGGAGCTTACAGTTGCCCTCCACGAATTCTTTGGCCTTGAGGCTCTTGAAACCGAGCTTGAAAAGCGCCTTGGAATAGCAAAGGCAGTTATCGTAAAGGGGGATTGCGACGAAACTCCTGCGGTGATGAACATACTTGCAGAGGCGGCGGCATCGGTAATATCGTCAACGCTCTCCTCGGGAGACAGTGTTGCCGTTACAGGCGGAACAACACTGCGCGCTACAGTTAAAATGATAGACGCCCCAATAGGTCTCGAAGGGGTAACGGTTGTTCCTGCACGCGGCGGCATCGGAAGAGATATTGATACTCAATCCAATACAATTGCCGCGCTGTTTGCAGACCGCATAGGCGGTGAGCACAGGGCGTTACATCTTCCCGATATGCTTGGCGCAAGGGCGGCGCGTACGGTGCTTAAGGACCCTACAATCAAGAAGGCTATTGATGAGCTGAAAAACGTTAATATGGCGGTATTCGGTATAGGCGTAGCCAAGGAAATGGCGTTGAGAAGAAACCTTTCCCAGGCTATAATTGATCTTATCGAAAGGCGCGGCGGCGTAGGTGAGGCATTCGGGTATTATTTTGAGGAAAACGGCGATATAGTATACTCCTCTCATACGGTAGGAATGTCTATGGAAATGCTTTTAGGTGTCAAAAAGCTTATAGGTGTAGCCGGTGGCTCGAAAAAGGCAAAGGCAATTATGGCCGTTATAAAAAATATTCCTCATTGCGTTCTTGTTACGGATGAGGGCGCGGCAAGGGCAATATGCCAGGCTGCAAAATAAAATTGAACCCACCCGAGGGAATCTGCGTATAACGCGGATAATCGGCAAACATAAAAATTATTTTAAGGAGGACATTTAATAATGTCAGTAAAAGTTGCTATTAACGGTTTTGGCCGTATCGGTCGTTTGGCATTCAGACAGATGTTTGGTGCTGAAGGTTATGAAGTTGTTGCCATCAACGATTTGACAAGCCCTTCAATGCTTGCTCATCTTCTTAAGTATGACTCTGCACAGGGCAGATATGCTCTTGGTGATACAGTTTCTGCTGGTGAAGATTCCATCACAGTAGACGGCAAGACAATCAAGATCTATGCAGAAAAGAATGCAGCTGATCTTCCCTGGGGTGAAATCGGCGTAGACGTAGTTCTCGAGTGCACAGGCTTCTACACATCTAAGGCAAAGGCACAGGCTCATATCGACGCAGGTGCAAAGAAGGTTGTTATTTCTGCTCCCGCAGGCAACGATCTTCCCACAATCGTATACAGCGTAAACGAAAAGACTCTTACAAAGGAAGACAATATCATTTCTGCAGCTTCCTGCACAACAAACTGCCTTGCACCTATGGCAAAGGCTCTTAACGATTATGCTCCCATCCAGAGCGGTATCATGTCTACAATCCACGCTTTCACAGGCGACCAGATGGTTCTCGACGGTCCCCACAGAAAGGGCGACCTCAGACGTGCAAGAGCAGCTGCTGTTAACATCGTTCCCAACTCCACAGGCGCAGCAAAGGCTATCGGCCTTGTAATCCCCGAGCTCAACGGTAAGCTCATCGGTTCTGCACAGAGAGTTCCCGTTCCCACAGGCTCCACAACAATCCTCGTTGCAGTTGTTAAGGGCGAGAACGTAACTAAGGAAGGTATCAACGCAGCTATGAAGGCAGCATCAAGCGCATCCTTCGGCTACACAGAGGAAGAGCTCGTTTCTTCAGATATCATCGGTATCACATACGGCTCACTCTTCGATGCAACACAGACAATGGTTTCCAAGATTGGCGACGATCTCTATCAGGTACAGGTAGTTTCCTGGTACGATAACGAGAACTCTTACACATCACAGATGGTAAGAACAATCAAGTATTTCGCAGAACTGTAATTTCATAAAAAATAAAGGAGAGTCCGCGGATAGCCTCCGCGGACGAAATTCAAAATGAATAAGAAAACTATCGAAGATATTTGCTTTTGCTCAAAGAGAGCACTTGTTCGTGTAGACTTCAATATTCCCCAGGATGAGGAAGGCAATATTACAGACGATACACGTATCCGTGCAGCTCTCCCCACAATTAACTATCTTTTGGAGAAGAATGCTAAGGTTATCCTTATGTCACATCTCGGCAGACCCAAGGGTAAGGTTAATATGAAGTATTCACTCAAGCCTGCAGCTGAAAGGCTCAGCCAGTACATCGGTAAGCCCGTTACTCTTGCAGAGGATGTAGTAGGCGAAAGCGCAAAGGCTTGTGTTGAGGCTATGAATTTCGGCGACGTTGTTATGCTTGAAAACGTTCGTTTTGATCCCCGTGAGGAAGCAAACGATCCCGAGTTCGCAAAAGAGCTTGCACAGTTTGGTGATATTTTTGTATCCGATGCATTCGGTACAGTACACCGTGCACATGCATCAACTGCAGGTGTTGCACAGTATCTTCCCGCAGTAGCAGGCTTCCTTATCAAAAAGGAGCTTGAAATTATGGGTAACGCACTTGAAAATCCCGCACGTCCCTTCGTAGCAATGCTTGGCGGTAAGAAGGTATCAGATAAGATTGGCGTTATTGAAAATCTTATCAACAAGGTTGATATTCTTATTATTGGCGGCGGTATGTCATACACATTCTTCAAGGCTATGGGCCGCAACATCGGTAACTCTATCCTCGAGGCAGACAAGCTTGACCTTGCAAAATCACTTATGGCTAAGGCAGAGGAAAAGGGTGTAAAGATGTATTTCCCCTTGGATATCGTTCTTGGTAAGGATTACAGCAACGATACAGAAACTCTTATCGTTGATTCAGACAAAATTCCCGACGATTGGGAGGGCTTCGATATCGGACCCAAAACAAGAGAATTCTATACAAACGTTCTTGCAGATGCTAAAACAGTTGTATGGAACGGACCTGTTGGTGTTTTCGAGCTTCCTATATTCTCCAACGGAACAAAGGCTATTGCAATGGCAATGACTAAGGTTGTTGAAAACGGCGGCATAACCATCATCGGCGGTGGCGACAGTGCAGCAGCAGTAGAGCAGATGGGTCTTGCAGACAAGATGACTCACATCTCTACAGGCGGTGGTGCTTCTCTCGAGTTCCTCGAAGGAAAAACATTACCCGGTATAGCAGTTCTTGCCGATAAATAATCGGTGAAAAATATTAAAACGGTAGACCGCCGATATTTTCGGCGGTCGCCGTTTGCATAAAACATAATTAAAATAGAAAAGAAGATCTCTTTTATAAAGAGACATGGTGATAGAAAAATGAGAAAACCTATAATTGCCGGAAACTGGAAAATGAATAAGACCCCCGCAGAGGCAGTTGAACTTATCAAGGCTATGATTCCCCTTGTAGCAAACGCTTCCGCAGAGGTTGTTGTATGTCCTCCTGCAGTATGTATTCCCGCAGTAGCAAAGGCTATCAAGGGCAGCAAAATCAAATTAGGCGCACAGAACGTACATTTCGAGGATCACGGCGCATTTACAGGCGAAATAAGCGCCAGCATGCTTCGTGAGCTTGGTGTTAAGTATGTTATCATCGGCCACTCAGAGCGCAGACAGTATTTCGGTGAAACAGACGAAACAGTTAACCTTCGCACAAAGGCAGCATTGGCAGCAGGACTTATTCCTATCGTTTGCGTTGGTGAGCTTTTGAGTGAAAGAGAAAAGGGTATTACATTCCCCGTAGTTGAAAAGCAGACAAGAGTTGCTCTTATGGGCATAGCCCCTCAGGATGTTGCTAAGGTTGTTATTGCTTACGAGCCTGTTTGGGCAATCGGTACAGGTATGACTGCAACACCCGACGATGCTCAGGAGGTTATCGCATTTATCCGTAAAACAATTAAGGATATGTATTCCAGAGCAACAGCAAACGCAGTACGTATTCAGTACGGCGGCAGCATGAATCCCAAGAACGCAACAGAGCTTATGGCTATGCCTGATATTGACGGCGGTCTTATCGGCGGTGCAAGCCTTAAAGCAGAAGACTTTTCAAAAGTTGTAAATTACTAACAAGCATAAGCCTTTTTGAAAGGATAAAATTATGAAAAAAGATCTGACTATGCTCGTAATTATGGATGGCTTTGGTTTAAGCGATAATACCAATATGAACGCAGTTCATGAAGCAGGTACGCCCGTTATAAGCCACCTTATGAACGAGTATCCTTGGTGTAAAATATCTGCCAGCGGACGTGCGGTAGGCTTGCCCGACGGCCAGATGGGTAATTCCGAGGTTGGACATATCAATATGGGTGCAGGTCGTGTAGTAACCAGGAGCTTATGAGAATTACCTCCTCTATTGAAGAGGGTGATTTCTTCAGCAATAAGGTTTTACTCGGTGCAATGGAAAACTGCAACAAAAATTCAAGCAGTCTTCACTGCATGGGTCTTATCTCTCCCGGCGGTGTTCATTCTCACACAGACCATCTTCTTGCCCTTGTTAAAATGGCAAAGGAAAACGGTGTAAAGAAGATATTCGTACACTGCTTTATGGACGGACGCGACGTTCCCCCCAAGAGCGGCAAGGAATATATTGAAACACTTGAAAAGCAGCTTAAGGAAATCGGCGCAGGTAAAATCGCAACCGTTTCCGGCCGCTACTACGCAATGGACAGGGATAACCGTTGGGACAGAGTTGAAAAGGCGTATGCCGCACTTGTTTACGGCGAAGGCGATATGTGCAAAAACGCAGTGGAGGCTATGGAAAAATCCTATGCTCAGGACGTTACAGACGAATTTGTTGTTCCTTCCGTAATGACACGCTGCTCAAGGCCTATCGGTAAAATATCAGATAAGGATAGCGTTGTATTCTTCAACTTCCGCCCCGACCGTGCAAGGGAAATCTCCCGTGCTCTTACCGAGGCAGAGTTCGACGGCTTTGAAAGGCGTATTGCTCCCAAGAATCTCTACTACGTAACTATGACAAGGTATGATGAAAAGCTTACCAACGTTCATATTGCATTTGAGCCTGAAAAAACACCTGCCCATATGTTTGCAGAATACCTTGCAAAATCATCCAAGAAGCAGCTCAGAATTGCCGAAACAGAAAAGTATGCGCACGTAACCTTCTTCTTCAACAGCGGTGTTGAGGAGCCCTTCGAGGGTGAGGACAGAATACTTATTCCTTCACCCAAGGTTGCAACCTATGATCTCAAGCCTTCTATGAGCGCTTACGAGGTAACAGATGCAGTTATCGAGCAGATCAAGCGTGATTACTATGACGTAATCATACTCAATTTTGCAAACTGCGATATGGTAGGTCATACAGGCGTTATGTCTGCTGCGGTAGAGGCAGTAAAAACAGTTGATGAGTGTGTAGGCCGTATATACGAGCTCATTAAGGAGCGCGGCGACGTAATGTTTATTACGGCAGACCACGGCAACGCAGAGCAGATGGCAGATCCCGTTACAGGTCAGCCTCACACAGCTCATACAACAAATCCCGTTCCCTTCATTTATGTAAACGACAATGAAAAGAACGTAAAACTCAGGGATGGTGGTAAGCTTGCAGATATAGTTCCCACTGTGCTTGACGCAATGAAGATTGAAAAGCCCGTCGAAATGAAGGGTGAAACTCTTATAGAAAGAAATTAAAGGAGAAAAAAGTTATGATGACAATTGTTGACGTAATAGCAAGAGAAATTCTTGACTCTCGTGGCAATCCTACAGTTGAAGTAGAGGTTTATCTTGAAGGTGGTGCAATCGGCAGAGCTGCAGTTCCCTCAGGCGCATCTACAGGTGCATTTGAAGCAGTTGAGCTTCGCGACGGCGATAAGGACCGTTACCTTGGCAAGGGCGTTCTCACAGCAGTTGATAACGTAAACAACATTATTGCTGATGAAATTATCGGTATGAACGCATTGGATCAGATCGGTATCGATTCTCTTATGATCGAGCTCGACGGCACAGAAAACAAATCCAAGCTCGGCGCAAACGCTATCCTCGGCGTTTCTATGGCAGTTGCACGCGCAGCAGCAGATCAGCTCGGTTTGCCCCTTTATCAGTATATCGGCGGCGTAAATGCTAAGACTCTTCCCGTTCCTATGATGAACATCCTTAACGGCGGTAAGCATGCAGACAACAGCGTTTCCATTCAGGAATTTATGATCATGCCTGTTGGTCTTCCCACATGGAGTGAGGCACTCCGCGCTTGCGCAGAGGTTTTCCACAACCTTAAGAGCGTTCTTAAGAGCAAGGGCTACTCAACAGCAGTTGGCGACGAGGGCGGCTTTGCTCCCAACCTTAAGTCAGATGAAGAAGCTTTCCAGGTAATCCTCGAAGCTATCGAGAAAGCAGGCTACAAGCCCTATGAGGATTTCAGACTTGCAGTTGACGCAGCAGCTACAGAAATGTACGATGAAGCAGCAAAAATCGGCAAGGAAGGCAACTACTACTTCTGGAAAACAGGCAGAATTTTCTCCAAGCAGGAAATGGTTGATTTCTGGAGTGAGATGGTAGAAAAATACCCCATCATCTCTCTTGAAGACTGCGTTGCAGAGGAAGACTGGGACGGCTGGAAGATGCTTACAGATGCAATCGGCGACAAGGTTCAGCTTGTTGGCGACGACCTCTTCGTAACAAACACTGTACGTCTCAAGAAGGGTATCGAGCTTGGCGTTGCAAACTCAATCCTTATCAAGGTTAACCAGATCGGTACTTTAACAGAAACTCTTGAAGCTATCCAGATGGCAAACAGAGCAGGCTACACAGCAGTTGTTTCTCACCGCTCAGGTGAAACAGAGGATACAACAATTGCAGACCTCGTTGTTGCAATGAATGCAGGCCAGATCAAAACAGGTGCTCCCTCCAGAACAGACCGTGTTGCTAAGTACAATCAGCTTCTCAGAATTGAAGAAGAACTTGCAGATATGGCTATTTATCCCGGAATCAATGCATGGTTCAACCTCAAAAACAAATAATATAGCTTGTTAAGAGCTGAAAACGGCTGTACT
>SVGI01000027.1 GCA_015056385.1 Clostridiales bacterium | reverse complement strand
CTATTACTTATTACCTAATCGACAAGTTTCGAAAGAGAAGAGTGAAAAGTGAAGAGTTAATAGTGAAAAAGTAAAATCGACAAGTCTCTGTCGAAACTTGTCGATTTTTGGCGGAGAGTTAGGGATTTGAACCCTAGTTACCTTTAAGGGGTAAACACGATTTCCAGTCGTGCGCCTTCGACCACTCAGCCAACTCTCCAACTTTGGTCAAATACAAGGTAACGATTACGTTACCACGATATTATACTCCCTAACCGAGGGATATGTCAAGTATTTTTTTATAATTCTCTGCAAAAATCCACGTAACCTTTTTATCAAAGGCATCATATATTGGTATTATTGTTATCAATATAACCTGGAGGGCTTTATGATTGATTTTACCATAGCAGAGCTTTTGCAATCACTGTTTTATATTATCGGCTCCGTAAGCGATATGGGTACGTTCAAAAAGGCGTTGACTCCCGAGGAGGAGCAGGAGCTTTTAATCCGTCTTGCAGAGGGCGACGAGGAGGCAAAGCAGAGCCTTGTAGAGCACAACCTGCGCCTTGTAATACATATTGCCAAAAAATTTGCCAATACGGGTACCCAAATGGATGAGCTTATATCCACAGGCACAATAGGGCTCATAAAGGCAGTGGATAAGTTTGACCCGAAGCGTCAATCCCGCCTTGCCACCTTTGCGGCAACCTGCATAGAAAACGAAATACTTATGTCCTTAAGGGCGGGAAAAAAGGATTCGGCAAACGTTTTGCTTTCCGACAGCCTCGGTGTGGATGACGATGGCAACGAGCTTACCTACAAGGACGTGCTTGTTTCCCAGCAGGACGACGCGCCCTGCATTATAGAAATGCGGGAGGGAATATGGGCTATGTGTAAGGCTATTGCAAAAGTGCTGAATGAAACGGAAAGAAACGTGGTAGAATTGAGATACGGCCTTATATTTTCAGGGGACCCTCAAAAAAAGAACGGCCTTACACAGCAGGAGGTGGCAAGCCGTCTGGGAATCTCACGTTCCTACGTAAGCCGTATAGAAAAAAGAGCTCTTGAAAAGATACGCAAGGCTATGGAATCAAAAAAATAATGTCATTTTTTACGTACATATAATAGGCTTTTAACCTGTATCATTTCTTTACAATCTAAAATTTATATGTTATAATTTATGTGAATATACCTTGGAGGATATATTATGGCTAATTGCAGAAATTGCGGTACTGTTTTAGAGGAAAATTCAAGATTTTGTACCGAATGCGGTACTATTGTTGAGGAGCCTGTAACAAACGGTGAATCCGTTATTTACGAGGATATGCTTAAGGAGCCCCTTGTTGAAAACGAGGCGGGCACCGCCCCCGCGCAGAGCGAGGCAGAGCCCCAAAAATGCTGCTGCAGACGTGAGGAAAAGCCCTGTAAGGAAAGCCCGTACGCACCCCTTACGGCGTGGTCTGTATTCGGCTCCCTTATGCTTTTTTCAATACCTGTAATAGGCTTTATATTTCTTGTGGTATGGATGTGCTGCGGTGTAAAAAACAAAAACAAGAGAGCTCTTGCCCGAGGTCTTTTTATCTACGTAATAGTTATCAATATTATTTATGGCGCAATTCTCTTCGGTGCTTACAAGGCTTTGCTTTCTCTCGGCTTTGAGTTTATTCTCCCCGAGTTTCCCATACCCACTTTAGGTACATTCTGATTCATCTAAAAATTTTAGGAGGTAGTTTATGGCTTTTTGTTCAAAATGCGGAACAGAGATTGATGAAAGCGTTTCTTTCTGTCCGGGCTGCGGGTCTCCCGTAAATGAAGCAAGGGCACGTCAGGCAGAGTACACACGTACCGCTGCAGACAACGACGTTAAAGAAAATAAATTCTTTGCCATATTGTCTTATATCGGACCCCTCGTTTTCATACCTCTTTTCGCCAGAAAAAATTCATCGTTTGCGCAATTCCACGCAAAGCAGGGTATCAACCTTTTCGTTATCTGGGTCGTGTACAGTATTCTCTATGGTTTCTTTTCTCTTCTGAATGGTGTATTTGAAGTTATCCTAAGGGATATTCCCTTTACGATTATAGGTCTTGGTATCACTGCATTCTGTGTTATCGGCATAATAAATGCCGCAAAGGGTCAAACAAAGGAGCTTCCTTACATTGGCCACATCAAATTATTCTGATTTGTAATCCAAAGCCCGGGCGGCCTGTGTGCTTCCGGGCTTTTTACCGTTTTATAAGGAGTTTTATTGCCACATGAAAAGAATTTTACCGATTATTGCCGTTATATTAGTTGTATTATCACTTTTTACTGCCTGTGGGCCTGATGCTTCACAATATTCCGATATAAACACGCAGCTTATAGGCACGTGGAAGCTTGTAGATGATACAGACGGTGAAAAATACGGCGTGCTGCTCTGTTTTAAGGAGGACGGCACCATGCTCTACGGCTTTGACTGGTCTGATTTCGAGGATAAGACTTCACCTGATGCAGACAATAACATTCTTGCAGATGCCCTGGATACCCTTGGCAAAAACGTAAAATTCACCTATTCCATTGAAAACCCATCTCTTATAAAGGTTACAAGCAAGATTTTTATACTTAAATCACAGGACGAGGTGGAATTCAGTATTTATAAGGATTCACTTACCTTTAACGGACATCTTTATAAAAGAGTAAAATCATAATTCTTTGTTATAAACAATAAATATCCACCCGCATAGCGGGTGGTTTTTCATTTTCGGGCATAGCCCTAATCACTACTGGCAACGCACAAGTGCGTTTATTATTGGCCTGCCAGCCATGCAACTATTACTTACTACCCATAAATGGGTTTTATGTATTGTATGCCTCCCTTGTGTAAAGGGAGGTGGCACGGCGAAGCCGTGACGGAGGGATTGTTATGCAGAGAAAGTATAATAAGCAGTTGATTCCGCCGGCAAAGCATCTGCGAAGAGAAATGACAAAGGAAGAACGGCATCTATGGTATGATTTTTTGCGTTACTATCCTGTTCGCTTTTCCAAACAGAAGGTACTTGGTAAATATATCGCTGATTTTTACAGTGCGGAAGCAAAGCTTGTCCTTGAATTAGACGGATCCCAACACTATGAGATAGATGAGATGGAAAACGATGCAGACCGTACTGCTTTTCTGGAAGAATATGGACTTCGCGTGATTCGTATTCCTAACAACGAAGTCACCGGAAACTTCCGTGGAGTTTGCGAGTATATTGATGCTGCGGTAAAACAATCCCTCAGTCAGCTTCGCTGACAGCTCCCATTTTGGCAAAGCCAATAATTTTCGCAAGGGAGCCTTTCCGAAACCGGTAATTATTGCAAAAATCCGACCTGTGATCGAAACCATAGGTCGGATTTAACTATTTTACAAAAGCCCGACAAAATCTGTCGGGCTTTTTTCTATATATAATCCTTAAGGGATTATGCTCTTTCCATGTACTCGCCTGTACGTGTGTCGATTCTGATCTTGTCGCCCTGGTTAACGAAGAGGGGAACGAGAACAGTTGCGCCTGTTTTGATCTTAGCAGGCTTTGTACCGCCGGAGGAGGCTGTGTCGCCCCTTACGCCGGGCTCTGTTTCTGTGATTTCAAAAACAACGAAGTTGGGAACCTGAACTGCAAATGCAGAGCCGTTGAAGAAACGAACTGTAACATTCATATCCTCTTCCATGTAAAGAACGGAATCACCAACAGTGCTTTCGTCTACTGCAACCTGCTCGTATGTTTCGTTATCCATGAATGTGTAGAGGTTGTCTTCCTTGTAGAGGTACTGCATATCACGTGTTTCGATGTTTGCATCCTCAAATTTTTCGTTGGGGTTGAATGTTTTTTCAACAACGTTGCCGTTTATAACGTTCTTAAGCTTTGTTCTTACGAATGCAGCGCCTTTACCGGGCTTAACGTGCAAAAACTCAATAACTGTATAAACCTGTGAATCGAGTACGAATGTGGTACCCTTTCTGATATCTCCTGCTGTAACCATTTTATATCTCCTTTTATAATATTAAAATGAATTTCAAAACTCCTTGACGTAAAGCCCGTTGGGAACGTCTGCCGTTATGTTGGTATGACCCTCGGGAGAATCATCCACCAAAAGGGAATCCTCTATACGAACTCCGCCCAAGCCCTCAATATATATACCGGGCTCGTTAGTTACCACCATACCCTCGGCAAGCACTGCATCAACACCGGGTGCCAAGCGGGGGAATTCGTGTACGTCCATACCAAGCCCGTGGCCTAAGCCATGGCCGAAATATTGGCCGTAGCCTGCCTCCGTAATATAATCACGGGCAATTTTATCTATTTCACCGCATACAGCCCCGGGGCGTATAGCCCTTTGGGCAAGAGCCTTTGCCTGGGCTACAATGCTGTATATCTTCTCCTGCTCGTGGCTTACCTCGCCTACGGCAAAGGTACGTGTACAATCTGAATAATAGCCCTTATAGCACACGCCGAAATCAACAGTAACCATATCGCCGTACTGTATTTTTCTTTCAGAGGGTATAGCGTGGGGCTTTGCGCCGTTTTCACCTGAGGCAATTATTCTGAAGGCACAGCTTGCACCCTCAAACATACCTACCTGCCTTTCGAATTCAGCTGCCATTTCAAGCTCTGTCATACCGACAACGGTGTTGTTGAGCATCGCAACGTAGGCCTTACCTGCTATTCGGGCAGCCTCCTTCATTATTGCAATTTCATCACCCGTTTTGGAGGCACGGAGGCTTTGGAATACCTGTGCGCCCTTTTCAACCCTTACAAAATCCGCCTCTGCAGTAAGCGCAAGGTATTGTGAATAGGTCATCATATCCTCATTTACCCAGATACGTGATATGCCCTCACCCTTGAATACCTCTGCAATATGGGCCACCGCTGCAGCGCCGCCCTTTTGAACGATAACGTATTCATCACTTATAGCGGAGCACTGCTCCCTTGCCTGAATGGTATAGCGTGAATCTGTAACAAATATAAGGGATTTATGGGTTACCACGGCAATACCGCTGGTGCCTGTAAAGCCGCTGTAAAACTGCCTGTCTGCCCCTGAATAGAATACGCAGGCATCTATACGAGCATCTGACATTGCTTTTCTTAAGCGAAGGATTCTTTCATTCATAAAGCCATACCTCACAACCTTTAAGCATACCCCAATCGGTGATATTCTACCATAAACATTGTAAAATTTCCACATGTATTTTTTCTTTTATGGCATTTATTGCAAAATTTACCTTTTATTTTTTGACTCAAAGCCAAATCTGTGGTATTATTCCGTAGTATTCAGGCCCTTGGCGCCGCCGCTTAATCAATATTTACTCACAGTAAGGAATAGCCTATGTTAAAAAAAATATTAAAATCATCACTCGTTACCCTTTGCATCGTAATATCAATGCTCCTTGCAGGCTGTACCCCAAGTGGGGCTGTAAGCTACCGTCTCCCCGAGGAGAAAATACAGTCCGCCTTTAATTTGTGGAGGCCCGTTGCCTTCGACGAGCACGCACTTTACGAATACAAAATCGTTTTTGAATCCACAGAGGTAGAGCTTTACGAGGTGGGAAGCCTTTCCCTTAAGGTAGGCGGAAGGGCCCCGGCCGGTATTTCTATTAAGTACGAGGCGTCTGTATTCGATTCAGAAATAAAGGGCAGGGTAAGAGGAAATAAATCCGCCGTCATGTCCAAGCTTAAGGGCAGATTCAGCGAGGATTCCCTTTTCTCAACTATGTATTCCGTGCTTTTTGAGCCTATGGAAAACGAGGATATGTTTTCCGCTATGATTGCAGATTACTCCAAGCTTAAAATAGGGGAAAGCTGGCAGTACACCCACGGAGAAAACAAATACGAAATAACAACCACCCAGATAAGCCGCTACGGAGATATAGACGGCGTTGAGCTCGTGGTAACGCTGGACGGGGAATTCCTCTTTTCAATGTGCATAAGCCCTAACTGTCCCCTGCCTATTATGACCCTTTTCACCTACGAGGACGATGGTTCCACAACCTACGTCATGTGTTCCTTGAATAAAATGTACAAATAAACAGATTTTTGTATATTTATTCCAATAAAAACGCTATATTTTTGTTAGTATTGACATATAGACAAAAACAAATAAATAAGGTATACTATTTAAGACTACAAACAGGAAGGAAAATCCTATGGCAAGTTTAACATTAAAAGGCATATATAAAATTTACTCAGGCGAAGTTAAGGCCGTTAACGACATTAACCTTTACATCAGAGATAAAGAGTTCGTTGTATTTATCGGACCTTCAGGCTGCGGTAAATCCACAACATTGAGAATGATCGCAGGTCTTGAAGAGATCTCACAGGGTGAGCTCTACATCGGCGACAGGCTCGTTAACGACGTTGCTCCTAAGGACAGAGATATCGCAATGGTTTTCCAGAACTACGCTCTCTACCCCCATATGAGCATTTACGACAACATGGCTTTCGGTCTTAGACTCCGTAAGGTTCCCAAAACAGAAATCGACAGACGTGTTAAAGAAGCTTCCAAGATCCTCGACATTGAGCACCTCCTCAACAGAAAGCCCAAGGCTCTCTCCGGCGGTCAGGCTCAGCGTGTTGCTCTCGGCCGTGCTATCGTTCGTGAGCCTAAGGTATTCCTTATGGACGAGCCTCTTTCAAACCTCGACGCTAAGCTCCGTGTTCAGATGAGAACAGAGATCATCAAGCTCCACAACAGACTCCAGACAACCTTTATCTACGTTACACATGACCAGACAGAGGCTATGACAATGGGCTCACGTATCGTAGTTCTTAAGGACGGCTTCATGCAGCAGGTTGATACTCCCCAGAACCTCTACGACTTCCCGGACAACAAGTTCGTTGCAGGCTTCCTTGGTTCACCTCAGATGAACTTTATCCCTTGTATGCTTGTTGAAGACGGCGAAACTCTCTACGCAGACTTCGGTAAGGGCAGAGTTGTTATTCCCGAGGTTAAGAAGAAGAAATTCAAGGATCTTACAAAGTATATCGGCAGACAGGTTATCATGGGTATCCGTCCTGAAGATATCAAGAATGATGAAGAATACATCGAAGCACATCCCGAAGCACAGGTTAAGGCAGTTGTTGACCTCGTTGAAAACCTCGGCGCAGAAACATACCTCTACCTCAACGTTGACGGACTTATTCTTACAGCAAGAGTTGATCCCCGCTGCAAGCTTCGCGCAGATGACAAGGCTGTTGTTGCATTCAACACAACAAGACTTCACTTCTTCGATTACGAAACAGACGAAACAATCCTCAACAGATAATAATAAAGAAACAACGACCTGCATGGCAACATGCAGGTTTTCTTTTTACGTAAAATCGTATATTTTTCTAAAATTTACTGTATATTGCTTAAAAAACACTTGACAAAATCCCTTAAACACAATATAATACTTGAGTGTTGAAAACACATTGTGTAGGGGAGTAGCTCAATTGGCAGAGTGGTGGTCTCCAAAACCATAGGTTGCGTGTTCGACCCGCGTCTCCCCTGCCAAACCATAACAGGCCCAATCTCGTAACCGCAATTACGATGTATTTGGGTCTGTTTTTTACTGAATTACTCAAGGAAGGCGCTTATGCAAAAAACCTCTTCGTACACGGTAGATATAGACGGCCGTACGTTTACCTATATCTTAGATTCCAGAAAATTTACCGAAATACGAATACGCGTTATGAGGGATGGCACTCTGCGTGTATCTGCACCCTTCGGCTCCACAAGGCAATCTCTGGAGGCGGAAATTATTGCGAAAAAGCACTACATTTTTTCTGTTATAGACCGCTATCCCAACGCAGACCGCAATAAACGCACTTACACCCTAAACGTAGACGGGCGGGAGCTTACCTATACTCTTGAACGCAAAAATGTAAAAAACATAAACCTTCATATAAAGTCAGACGGCACAATATGGGTGTCTGCCCCGTTTTTTACAACAGCGGAGAATATTGAGAGCTTTATTATAAACAACAGCCACCGCATACTTACCGCTGTTGATAAGGTGGGCAGCTATATGGCGCTTAATACGGTAGCCAGAAGCTTTGAGGATAAAAGCGAGATAACCCTTCTGGGTGAGCCCTACACCTTATCCGTTAAAACAGAGGGGTATAATTCCGTACGGGCAGAAAACGGCGTTATTTACGTAACCTTAAAGAACGAGTCCACGTTGCCGTCTGTTATTGTAGGCCATTTTCTGGATAAAGCCCTTTTAAGCTTTGTTGCCAAAAAGCTTGATGAAACAGAGAGAAAATTCTTTTTATTGGGTGTGGAGCGCCCTGCAGTAAGGCTGCGCCGTATGAAAAGCTGCTGGGGCACGTGCCACGTACAAAAGCAGGTTATTATGCTTAATAAAAGCCTAAGATATTACCCCGAGGAATGTGTGGAATACGTGCTTTTACACGAAATGTGCCACTTTGTCCACCCGAACCATTCCCAAAGCTTCAAAACCCTCCTTTCAGATTTCCTGCCTGATTGGGAGGAAAGAAAGGCGCGGCTGGAAGCCCTTCAAGCCACCCTGGGATTATAATGAACATATTAAAGCGCCTGTGATAGCGTACACCGCCCTTCACAGGTGCTTTTTTCTTTACCCATTGTAGCCCTCCTTACATATAACGCCACCCTTACACAGCCCCATAGCGTATATGCCCTTAAAGCAGGGCATATTTTTTTATCCTTACGCATACTTTTAATTACAAGCCTGTAAATAAGGAGAATCAACCGTATATAAGGAGGAAATATGCAAGACAACACCTCAACACCTGTAAGCCTGTACTCACAGTGCATAAGGCAATCCAAGCAAATAGCCATAGAAATAACAGGGATACTCCCCGATTCAAAGCCGCGTATCCATCAAATAGAGGATACCGCCTTTTTTCACACTCTGTCTGCAATAAGCTGCGATAATAACGTGGCGCAATTTACCGCATCCTTAAGCGCAAGCGTGCTTTACACGGGAGTAAGCACCTGGGGCGGTGAGGAGGCTATGAATACAGCCTCATTCGATATGGAAAAAAGTCTTCACGAGACCGTAGAATACGAGGGAGAGGAAAAGGACGTACGCCTTATAAGCCTGGATTTAGCTATGGACAGCATTGAGTGCACAGCCCTTACCCCCAGAAAAATAAGCGTTAAGGCATACGCTACGGTAAACGCCGTTTTTGCCCCGATTACAAGCTACAACGTTATATCCCACGTGGGGGATAACGTTTGTACACTTGATACCGCTCTTAACATAACCCAGCCCGTAGCATCCTTCAAAACCCAAACCTTCGTTAAGGAGGATATAGCCTTGCCACAGGGCGTTGGAAGCCTGCGCCGTATATTGAGAAAAAGGATATTGCCTGTTTCACAAAGCGTAAAAACAGAGGGCTCACGGGGGATAATTTATTCCGCCGCGGAGATTCACGTAGTATATGAAAGGGACGAGGAGCCTGCGACGGTTTCTGCCTTTAAGGTGTCTGTGGATTACAACCACGCAATAGAGCTTCCCCTTGACGAGGACAGGCTGACCACCGCAGATATAAGCATCACCCAGGACGTAGGTGATATATACGCAGAGGTAAAGGAGGGCGGAATACTTTCTGTGGAGTTTGTTGTGGGGTACGATACGAAAATATACGAGGCACAACATCACTCATTCCCCTGCGACGCGTTTTCACTTACAGGTGAGGATACGGTTACCTGTAACAGTATTTCCCCTGCAGAGATTTTCACTGTCTGCAACCCCATTGGAGCCTGCTCCGAAAAGCTGTATCCCAAGGAGGGTACACTTGGGCAAATACTTGACTGCGAGGTAAAGCCCCTTTACGTAACGGGTACTCCCCATCAGGGAGGTATTACCGTGGAGGGTGTATATTCTGTTAAGGCGATATACACCTTGAAGGATAATCCCCTGTGTATAGGTGCAGTTTCCTCTGAAATCCCATTTTCGTATTTCTGCGAATGTAAGTGCGGAAGCGTACTTAACACAGGCATTGACGTATCCTCAATATGTGCAGAGGCCTCTCAGTTTGGCGACGTATCCGTAAAATGGAGCGTGTGTGTAAGGGCGCTTTGCCAAAGCGTTATAAATACGGGTTATATTTCAGACATCACCCCCTGTAACGATACCCCCGTAAGGGAAAGGTGTATATATTGCTACAACAAGAGCAAGGATGAGGGTCTTTGGGACGTTGCAAAGAAATTCAAGGTTTCCCCAAGTGATATATGCAGTATAAATTCAAAAAGCAGTGAGGAAATTGATAAGAGTGAGCTAAGGCTTATAATCATAAAAAGCGTTTAACCGTATAAGGTGTATATAAAGGGCTTTATGGGGCAATAATCAATGCGTTATGGTAAAGCTTGTTCTTATATTACTCGTACCCGCGTTTATTATTGCCCTCCTTTTTATAAGGATAAGGCTCTATTTTTACCTGCAGCTGCCGGATTTTAAGGGTAATGCTCAAGGGATAATACACGCCTATATAGCCCTTTGGAAAATAAAGCTTATAAGTATTTTGAAGGATAAGAGGAAAAAGAAGAAAAAGGGAGCTGCCGATAGTGAGCTTTTTATAAGGATTATAAAAAAAATAAGGAGGATACTTGTTTTCAAGGCTTCATTTGCCATTTCTCTTGGGGACGCTGCTGCAAGTGCTATTACATCGTCAGGTGTTGGCATAATACTTAACGCCGTTATAGCGGCTGTTGCGCCAAAGACCCCCCAGGAAAACCTGAATATCAGAATTATCCCTGTATTCTCCGAAGATATAGAGGTGCGGGGAGAATTAAATATATGCGTAAGCTTTTCCTTCAAGGATATATTTTTTGAATACATACGTGCCATAATACGTAATAAAAATAAGAAGAAGGAGAAAAGCGCGGCCTTATGAATGAACGCCCAATAGAATCCACAATAAACACAACTCTTGAAAAAATAAAGGAAATGTTTGATGCAAACACCGTTATCGGTACTCCCATAGTTACCCCGGAGGCAACAATTATACCCTATTCCAAAATAAGCCTTGGCTTTGTCAGCGGAGGCGGCGAGCTTTTGGATAACACCCCCACACGTAAAAAGAACGAGAGTGCCGAGGGCAGCAGCGATACAATGAATTTTATAGGCGGAGGCGGCGCAGGTGCAAGCATACACCCCCAGGGCTTTATAATATGCTCCAAGGATTTATCCGTAAGGGTAGCCCCTGCTCACGTTTCCACCCCCATAGACAGAATAATGGAAAATCTGCCCCAATATATAGAGGAGGTAAAAAAGTTGTTTGAAAAGAAGCATACTTAAAATAATTGCGGCATTTATTACAGCCGCCTTCGTATTTTTATCAGCGCCGCAAGTAAAAGGTGTAAGCACCACCACAAGGCATATGGTGCTTATAGAGGCGTCGTCAAAGCGGATATTAAAGGGATACAGGGAAAGGGAGCGCGCCCCAATGGCCTCCACAACGAAAATTATGACTGCCCTTTTAACCCTTGAAAACGCCTCCCTTGACGATACCGTGGAAATACCCAGGGAGGCTACGGGCATAGAGGGCTCATCCATATACCTTGTCCCCGGTGAAAGGCTTACGGTATATGAGCTTCTGCTTGGGCTTATGCTTTCATCGGGAAACGATGCCGCCTGCGCCCTTGCCATACACGTAGGGGGCAGTATAGAGGGCTTTGTAGATATGATGAATTCCCGGGCAGAAGAGCTTTATGCCCTGGACACCCACTTTACAAACCCCCACGGGCTTCACAGTAACGAGCATTACACTACCGCCTACGACCTTGCCCTTATAAGCGCAGAGGCCCTTAAGTGGGAGGTGCTTACCCAAATATGCACCACCAAAAGCGCTTATATACCCTACAACAATTCAAGCGAGGGCGGCAGATACATAGCAAACAAGAACAAGCTTGTCCTTGAGGATTTCAATGGGATTCTGGGGCTTAAAATAGGCTATACCACCACAGCAGGGCGTTGCCTTGCCGCCGCGGCAAAAAGGGATAATATGACGCTTATTGCCGTGGTATTAAACTGCTACGATATGTTTGAGGAGTGCAAAACTCTTTTAAGCGGAGGCTTTAGTGATTACACCCTAAAGCAGGTAGTGCGGTGTGGCGAGGAGATAGCCTCTGTAAATGTAAAGGGCGCCGTTCAAAAAAGCCTTAAGGTTATCACCTCAAAGGACGTATCAGTACCCCTTAAAATAGGGGAAATATGTACGGTATCAAAATCCCTTTACACCCCAAGCCTTACAGCCCCTGTTGAAAGAGGGCAGGAGGTAGGTAAGGCGCAGGTAATAATAGGGGGTGAGGTTATTGCAGCTGTACCCATTGTAGCCTTAGAGGGGTGCAGACGGAATTCATTTTATGAAAGGTTGAAGGCCCTTGCTTTCACATTTTTTACAGGTAATAAAATATACTCACAATAAAAAACAAAAGGGACAGAGAGCATAAAACGCTCTCTGCCCTTTTTCTGTTAGCTCGGGTATACTGCGTATGGCAGACACCCCGGGCTTAATTACTTTTTACTTTTCTTTTTTTTAATCAAGCGCTGAACAAGCTTTACACACTCTACAATGGGGATTATAAGTATTGCAAGACCGAGAGCAATACCGTATTCGGTAAGGTCAAGGTGTGCAAGCTCAAACGCATCTGCAAGGAAGGGTATCTCGATTACCGCTGTGGTAAGTATGAGTGAAAGCAATCCTGCGCCCCAAAGCCATTTATTCTGACCCTTAACCGTAAAGATTGAGCCGTGGAGTGAGCGCATATTGAAGGAGTGGAATATCTCACACATTGAAAGAGTGAGGAATGCCATGCTGGAGCCCAGCATTTCAGCGGAATATGCTCCCGCCGCAATAGCCTCTGCGTGATGAGCAGTAGCAAGCACGTATCTGCCTATAAGGTAGGATACAAGAGTTATAACCGTTACGATTATGCCCTGATATGCAACGGCAAAGCCTAAACCGTCTGCGAAGATTCCCTCACCTGCATCTCTGGGCTTGCGCTTCATTATATCTGCCTCGGGCTTTTCCATACCCAGCGCAAGAGCGGGGAAGCAGTCCGTAATAAGATTTATCCACAAAAGGTGTACGGGCTGGAATATTGCAAAGCCCATAAGCGTTGCCGTAAATATTGCAAGCACCTCTGAAAGGTTGGATGCAAGAAGGAACTGGATTGCCTTACGGATGTTGTCGTAAATTCTTCTGCCCTCACCTGCGGCAGCAACAATAGTTGCAAAGTTATCGTCTGCAAGTATCATATCCGCAACGTTCTTTGTAACGTCTGTACCGGTGATACCCATACCAACACCGATATCGGCATTCTTTATGGAGGGAGCGTCGTTTACGCCGTCTCCCGTCATTGCGGTAACCATGCCCTTTTTGCGCCATGCATTTACTATTCTTGTTTTATGCTCAGGCTGAACACGTGCATATACGGAATAGTTTTCAACTGCTGTTTCAAACTCCTCGTCGGAGATATTGTCAAGCTCACTGCCTGTTATTGCCTGAGCCTTATCTGTTATAATGCCAAGCTGCATTGCGATTGCAACTGCAGTATCCTTATGGTCGCCAGTTATCATTATGGGGCGGATGCCTGCGCTTCTGCATTCGTCAATAGCAGGCTTAACCTCAGGGCGAACGGGGTCTATCATGCCTGTAAGGCCCACGAAGCAAAGCTCGTTTTCCAGGGCTTCACTGCTGTATTCCCCGGGCTCTGCGCTTAAGCGCTTCATGGAAGCGGCAAGAACTCTCAATGCAGAGTCTGCCATTTCCTTGTTTGCGGAAAGAACCTCTGCGCGAAGCTCCTCGGTAAGGTCAACCTCCTCACCGTTTATAATTATACGGGAGCATCTCTTGAGTATTTCATCAGGTGCGCCCTTTGTAAACTGTACGAGCTCGCCGCCGTAATTGTGAACGGTGGTCATCATCTTTCTCATAGAATCGAAGGGGACCTCGCCTACGCGTACGTACTGTGTATTTTGCTGTGTTTTATCAAGACCGAGCTTGAAGGCGTAATTTACCAAGGCACATTCAGTAGGCTCACCTACTGCCTCGCCCTTTTGAGCATCCATCTGCGCGTCGGAGCACATAGACATTGCAGTAGCAAGAAGAGCCTCGTCATCCCCGTAATGCTTCACAACAGTCATTTTATTCTGTGTAAGCGTACCCGTTTTATCGGAGCAGATTATCTGAGTACAGCCAAGGGTTTCAACTGCTGTAAGCTTACGGATAATGGCGCTTCTTCTTGACATATTGGTTACGCCGATTGAAAGTACTATTGTAACAACTGTGGCAAGTCCCTCGGGGATAGCCGCAACCGCAAGGGATATGGCTATCATAAATGAGGATATAACTGTATCAAAGCCAACGCCGTCACGGATAAGCTGTACCGCAAAAATTACTACGCATATACCGATAACAAGGTATGTGAGTATTTTGGAAAGATCCGCAAGCTTTCTCTGAAGGGGAGTTTTTCCCTCCTCTGCCTGTGCAAGAGCATCTGCGATCTTACCCATTTCGGTATCCATGCCCGTAGCGGTAACCACTGCCTTGCCTCTGCCGTATACCACGGTAGAGCCCATAAATACCATATTCTTTCTGTCGCCAAGGGGTACGTCGCCGTTGGGACCTGCTGTAAGAGCTTCAACCTTCTTGTCTACAGGTACGGATTCACCGGTAAGGGCAGCCTCCTCTATCTTCATGCTGGCGCATTCGATAATTCTTGCATCTGCGGGTACTGCATCGCCTGCTTCAAGCACAATAACGTCACCCACAACAAGCTCCTCGCTTCTTACGGTGATCTGCCTGCCGTCACGGATAACCTTGCTCGTAGCGGCGGCTATCTCCTGTAATGCCTCAATAGCCTTTTCCGCCTTGCTTTCCTGGAAAACACCCAATGTGGCGTTTATAAGGACAACCGCAAGAATTATAACCACGTCAGAGGGGAAGGACCAATGTCCGCTCTGGATTCCGTGGAATATTTCAACTCCTGCAGAAACCGCCGCCGCCACGATAAGTATTATTATCATGGGATCCGCAAGCTGCTTAAGAAAGCGTACTATAAGCGGTACCTTTTTTGCCTCTTTAAGCTTGTTGCGTCCGTTTTCCTCCAGCCTTTTTGCCGACTCCGCAGCGGAAAGTCCCGCTTCACAGGAGCCAACCTCCTCAAGCACTTTTTGCGCTTCAACCTCGTAAAATTTCATTAAGTCAAAACTCTGCCTTTCATAATTTTTTCACGCGCAGATAAACCGATGTTTTTCGCATTTCCTTATAAATACAAAAACGGACCCACGCATAGCATATTTGTGCTACACATGAGTCTTGTTAACAGCTCATACTGCCCTTTCAGACCGGGTAAGGCTGCGCCTTACCGTGTTGACGGTCTGAAATATGAGGCAAACACCCCATATACTACTCCCTCACGGAAAACACTTTGATTGTACTACTTTACTGTATTTTTGTCAATACAGAAAGCCCCTTATCTTCCCGTGGAGCCGTATCCGCCCTGACCCCTTGCGGTTTCGTCCAGGCTTTCTGCCTCCTCAAATTCACCGAATATATAAGGAACAATTACCATCTGGGCAACCCTGTCCCCGGGGGCAAGGGTTTGCGGTGTGCTTGAATGGTTAAGAAGATGGGTCATTATCTCTCCGCGGTAGTCGCTGTCTATAACCCCCACCTTGTTGGAGGGTGCAAGCCCCTTGTTTTTGGCAAGTGAGCTTCTGGCAAATATAAGGCCTACGTAGCCCTCGGGTATTGCCATTGATATCCCTGAATGTATCATAACCGCCTCACCGGGATTTATTGTAATCTCCTCATCAAGCAATGCGTATATATCCGCACCTGCGCTCATAGGCGTACCGTAGGTGGGTATTATAGCCTTATCACAAAGCTTTTTTATTTTTATGGGTATATTCATTGTTTATTACCTTTATTATTCATAAACGGGGCGGAAATATCCGCCCCGAACAAATAAGCTGCTTTTTATTTTATAATGTAATTGTCGCCGTAGCCGTAGTTCTGGGCAATAAAGTCTACGTCCTTATCGCCTCTGCCGCTTAAGCATACGAGAATTGAGCCCTTCTTTCTTTCACGGGCAACCCTCATTGCGTAGGCAAGGGCGTGTGAGCTTTCAACTGCGGGGATAATACCCTCGTAGCGGCAAAGGTTGAAGAATGCCTCAACAGCCTCCTCATCAGAAACAGTTTCATATTTTACTCTGCCTAAATCGTGGAGGAATGCATGCTCGGGGCCTGCGGCAGGGTAATCCAGACCGCTTGCTATTGAATATACGGGAAGCGCCTCACCCTTTTCATCCTGGAGAAGGTAGCTTTCAAAGCCGTGAAGAACACCCTTTGTGCCGTAGGTAATACTTGCAGCATGGTCGCCTATACCGGCACCTCTGCCCAAGGGCTCAACGCCAACAAGCTCAACAGGGTCGTCAAGGAAGGGGGTAAACATACCTATAGAGTTGCTTCCGCCGCCTACGCAGGCCGCAACAATGTCGGGGTGTTCCCCTGTCATAGCCATAAACTGCTCTCTTGCCTCAACACCTATTACCATCTGGAAATCCCTTACCATCATGGGGAAGGGGTGGGGACCTGCGGCTGTACCTATGCAGTAGATACAATCCTTATATTCGTTGAGGTACGCTTCAAATGCGGCGTCCACAGCCTCCTTAAGTGTTTTAAGGCCCTTGGTAACCTCTATAACGTTTGCGCCGAGCATTTTCATTCTTGTAACGTTAGGCGCCTGCTTTGCAATATCAACAGAGCCCATATATATATCGCATTCAAGGCCGAAATATGCGGCGGCAGTTGCCAATGCAACGCCGTGCTGACCTGCGCCTGTTTCAGCGATAATTTTCTTTTTACCCAAAAACTTTGCCAAAAGACCCTCGCCCATACAGTGGTTAAGCTTGTGTGCGCCTGTGTGATTAAGGTCCTCTCTCTTTAAGTAAATCTGAACGCCGTCAAACTTGCTTGAAAGCCTGTCGCAGTGGTAAACGGGGGTAGGTCTGCCCTGAAACTCCTTGCGGATACGCCTTAACTCACTTATAAACTGCGATGAATGGCATATCGTATTGTATGCATCTGTAATTTCTTCAAAGGGCTTAATAAGCTCCTGAGGCAGATAAACTCCGCCATACTCGCCAAAACGGCCGTTCTCATCGGGGTAATTCTTCAAATACCTTCTGTAATCCATTGTTAAAAACCTTCCTTTCAGCTCTGCCTTTCGCAGATACCTTTTGGGGTGCGATAATGTGGATAAAATAAAATCGCCCCCGAAACAACTTCAAGGACGAACATATAATTCGCGGTGCCACCTTAATTTGCAGATATACTGCACTCTCTTTGCGGGACGCCAATCACGCCCCTTGCGATGTAACGTTCGCACAACGTCAGCTGATACTCGGCAAAAGCCTTTCCCACTGCCCTCTGCGGCCCATTTTTCGACATACGTTGCAGGCCTCTCACCTCCGCCTGCTCTCTGTATACGGCTTATTCGAAAATAACTCCCGCATCATCGGTTTGAATGATTACGCAAAGTATATCACCACAAAAATATTTTGTCAAGTTTTTTTGAAAACTTCAGTAAATACGGCAAAACGGCACAGGGTAAATACCCTTGTGCCGCCTTGACGAGAAAGGAGTACATATATATTAACAACACAAAAACAACATAAAATATTATAAGCCTGTAATTCAATATAAAATCAGCGCCACGCCATCAACAGACTAAACGCTTACCTCCTGCGCCTGGGATTTGCCTCACGCATCGTACCGTATAAAATAAGAAGAGGAGAAAACAACAAATAGAGCCAAAACATAACATCAAATTCCCTTCGAGCATTTGGTTAAGACGCTAAATCACTAACGTCTTTTCTGATATAAATTTTACCAGAAAATCCGTCGGCGTCAATACATCCCACCCCTTTTGCTGTCGTAAAAAAATGACAGTTGGTGGTATAGACAGTTATAAAGTGTAATAAAAAAGGCGGATGCTTAACATCCGCCTTAATGTGTAATAATATATGCTTACAGCCTGTATATCAGTTTGCAATGCCGTGATGGGCGCCGTTTGTGTATTCACCGCAAACGCCAAATTTGTAGCCGTGCTCAATAAGGTATTCTATAAGCTGAGGGAATACCTCAAGAGTTGTTGTCTTTGCATCTGTGTCGTGCATAAGAACAACAAGCTTCTTATAGGTTGTGGCGTGCTTTTTGAAGTTGTTGAAGAGCTTTTCAACAGTTGCAGGCTTACCTCCTGTGGAGTCGCCTACGGAGCAGTTCCAGTCGAAATACTTATAGCCCCTTGCCTCAACCTCTTTTGTAAGCGTTGTCATAATGCCCTTTGCGTAGGTTTTGGAAATAGTGTTGGAGCTTCCGCCGAGGAAACGCATAAGCTTTGAACGGTGGCCTGTCTGCTCCTCGATAATATCGTTCATTTTCTCCAGGTCTGCAAAGAATGCGTCTACGGATTTATAAACAGCAGGGTTGTGTGTTGCCGTGTGAGGCGCAACAACGTGGCCCCTTTCGTATATTTCCTTTATCCAATGGTTGTATTTGGTTTTGTTACATACGAAGAAGGTTGCCTTTATACCGTAGCGGTCCAGAATGTCCAGAAATTCCCCTGTGTGGGATGAGCATCCGTCGTCCAATGTAAGATATGCTATTTTCATATTCGGATCCGGTGTGCCGTAGGGCGCCATAAGGTCTGATGCCGGAGTAGGCACGGGAGTAGGTGTAGGCGCAGGTGTGGGAGTCGGTGTGGGTGTGGGTGTGGGCTCCGGGGTAGGCGTGGGAGTTGGTGTGGGTGTGGGTGTGGGGGTAGGCGTTGCCTCGGGGGTGGGGGTAGGCGTTGCCTCAGGTGTAGGAGTTACCTCAGGTGTTACCTCGGGGGTAGCAGAGGGCGTAGCAACACAGCCTGCGGCAAACAAAGCCACAAGCAATAAAACGATAAATAGATGTAAATGCTTCTTCATAATTTACTCACTTTCTGTACCTCAATAATACAACATTATTCTACAAAAATCAACCAGTTAATATGAATTTAATCTCGCAATGATAGAATTCATTTATCATATATTAAAATAGGCTTGTTACAGCCTTAAAACGTTTTTGAAGGAGCCCCTATGAAAAGCAACGGGAATAACAGCGGTATAAAAAAGAAAAAAGCATGGTTTGAGGTGCTTAAGGGCATAATGAAAATAAAGTATAAGAAGCCTAAATTTATATACCTTGGTGAGGAGATATCAAATTCAGGTATTATACTTTCCAACCACGAGGGCACGGATGCACCTATGTCCCTTGAAATATACAGCCACAAGCCCCTGCGCTTCTGGGGAGCCCATGAAATGAATTCAGGGCTTATATCTATGTATAAGTACCAGACCAAAATATATTACCACGAAAAGAAGCATTGGAACCTTACACTTGCAAGGCTTTTCTGCCTTATTGCAAGCCCACTTACCAACCTTTTTTACAGCGGCTTCGACCTTATATCCACCTACCGTGATGCAAGATTTATAAAAACCGTGCGTGAAAGCAAGGAGGCCCTTAACAACGGCTACAACGTTGTAATTCTCCCCGAGGTTTCAGAGGGGGGCTACAACAGAACTCTTAAGGGCTTCCACGAGGGCTTTGCTCTTTTTGCCCACTCCTGCCTTAAAAGCGGCATGGACCCCAAGGTTTTTGTTTCCTATTATAACAAGCCCAACAACACCTACGTTATAGACGAGGGCATACCCTGCAGCGTGCTTTTTGAAAGGTATCCTCAAAGGGAAGAGCTTGCAAGCGCCCTTTGCCAAAGATGCAACGAGCTTGGTGAGCTTTCCTATAATGAGGAGTTTATAAAGAGTAAAGCCTGAGCAATATAAATACATACAAAAAATCCTCCCCACAGCACTGTGAGGAGGATATTTTTTTATACTCGGTATTATAATACGCTGATAATATTTTTACATTTTTTTATAGCATAATCCAGGGCAATTTTGGTACCACTCCTGCGGGTGGTTGGGGCGTTTTGTTCATCGTAATATACAATGCAATAATTACTGTTATCTATCATCTCATAGTTGCGTTCAACGTAAGATGCTCTGCCCGAATTCAGTATCTTTTCCGGATAATAGGTATCCTCATAGCTTTCCAGCAAATAGCTCTTATAGCTCTCACTTATATACGGATATTCTCCCCGTACATATACCCGTTTTATGTGCGGGTATTTTTCTTTTATTTGGGTTACTGTTTCTTGGCATAAACTATTAAAACGGCTCTTGCTCCCAAAAAGAAATGTATTAACCTGTTTCTCAACAATCAATTTTTCAATTATTTTAGTAAGCTTTGCCTTCAGTTCTTCTGTTTCGTTTATCTTTCTATGACCAAAAAAGCAACAAGTATGTTTATTCATATAAATCACCACAACACAAGTTTACCATATATGGTCTAAAAAGTCCATATATGGTCGTTATTGTCCTTCTGAAAAACATAAACTATATAAGAGATTTTCAGAGGTGATATTATGAACACGAGAAAAGCCATAGCAGGCAGATTATTGGAGCTGTGTGAGGAAAAGAGATTATCGGTAAATGCTCTTGCAAGGATTTCGGCCGTTCCACCCTCAACGTTAAAGAATATAATTAACGGCGGCAGTAAAAACGCAGGTATTGTTACACTTAAGAAGTTATGTGACGGATTAGAAATCTCCCTTTATGACTTTTTTGATACGGAAACATTCAAAACCTTAGAGCAGGAAATCAAATAACACGTAATTAAAAAACTCTCCGCCAAAAATGGGCAGAGAGTTTTACTGTTCTTTAGCACCTCCCCACAGCACTGTGAGGAGGATTTATTTTTTACAACGTACTTATCAGCCTATGGGCAATACCATGCTTCCGCCTGATGTTACGTTTACAACATCTGTAACGTTGTTGTTATTATCTATCATATAGCCAAGGCCTGCGTTTGCATCCAATACCATACGGCCTGTATCCATATCGTAGATAGTTACCGTTTCAGACTGGAAGGATACCTTTTTGCCGTTTTGGTATATTTTTACATCCTTTGCATCCTTCATTTCACCAACAAAGGTTGCGCCGCCTGCATTACCGCCGGAGGGCCCTATTATTGTACCCGTACCGCCCTCGCCGCCGAAGCCGGGAAGAATAGTAGTGCCGCCCATACCGCCCATCTCCTCTACGTCTGTAACGTTGCCGTTTGAGTCAACAGTATAGGTCTTTTTGCCGTCCATATCGTATACCATAACCTCGCCGCTATCCTTTGTCATAACCATAACTGTTTCACCGACAAATTCAACACGGCTGCCGCTAAGGTATATTTCAACCTCGCTTGCGGGCTTTATGCTTGTAGTTGCCCCTGACATATCGCTTTCGGGTCCGAAATCAACCTCGGTTTCGGAAAGCCAATCAGAAACCTCATCCTCACTTACCTCGGGGTGAAGCACAAGAGCCTGGGCAAGAGATTTTCTTGAGCTTGCGCTCATAAGGGCCATTAAGAACTCAGCGTCTGCAAGATAATCATCCTTATCCGCCTTTTCTGTGCTTATTATCTTTTGGAGTATAGCCTCGCCCCTTGCCTTCTGCGCATCGGTTTCCATAAACTTCATAACCATAAACTTGGTAAGGAAGGATTTTACCTCAACCATTTTATCCGTGCTGTTTATAAGCTCACCTATTTTGCCGAGAACCTCTTCCATCTGCTCCTCGGTTACGTCGGGGTTATCAATAAGGTCCTCCTCAAGTATCCAGTGAGCAAAATCCAGCACAACGTCTGCGTTTTCCTCGAATTCCTCCTTGGTTACGTCCAGAAGCTCGAAGGCCTCCATAAGAACATCCTCCTCGATTCCCTCGGGAGCTTCCTTAAGGATTTCATTTTTGATTTCACCAACACCGCCTATTACCATATCGTAGAACCAATCCTTGTCGATAAGCTCCTCACGTGCGTAATCAATAAGCTCCTCTGCGCTTTCCTTCTTTTCCTCTTGAGTTTTAGCGCTGGTAATCTTATCAACGCGGCCCTTAAGCTCTGTAACGGCGGTTGTTACGCCCACAATGTCTATTTCTGCCTTGCCAACCTCAATTTTGGAAAGCTCGCCGTAGACAAGGGATGCAGGGCCGGAGCCTGACGCCTGAACAATGGGGTTTTTGGTTATGGTTTCAACAATAGCCTTGGATTCCTCACTGCCCGACGTACTCATAAGAACCTCAATAGTAGGCGCGTAGGTAGCCAATGAGCCGTAAAGGGGAAGCACCAAAAGCAGAGTATATACAACAGCATCCACAAGCCTTACGCCCAAGCCTGCCCATTTAAGGGATTTCTTTTCAACCCTGAGCTTATCACTCTTAAGGTGAGCCGCAAGTATTTTACCTACAAGGCAGAATATGAAAAGCAATACGGAAAAAAGGATTATAGCCACAACAGCGCTTACAACGCTTGATACAAGGGAAAAGAACATTTCCTCGCTTATGGGAAGGTCCCCAATATCCATATTCTTTACAAGACCTGTGGCAACCTCGGACAGGGGCTTTGAAATTATCTTTGCCAGAACAAGGCTTATAGCCGCAGATACAACAGTTACACCAAAGGAAATAAGGGCGCGCCATATTCCTCTTTTATAGCCTGAAACAAGAAAGAGTATCGCCGCAATTATAAAAACGATTGCAAAGGGGATACAAAGAATTATGTTCAGTAATTTCGGATCCATAAATTTTCTCCTTAATACATTGGGATTCCTCCGCAATTAATAGTAACTGCATTATAGCTCTTTTCTTAATTTATTTCAAGTATAAAATAAATATCCACCCGCATAGCGGGTGGTTTTTCATTTTCGGGCATAGCCCTAATCACTACTGGCAACGCACAAGTGCGTTTATTATTGGCCTGCCAGCCATGCAACTATTACTTACT
>SVGI01000026.1 GCA_015056385.1 Clostridiales bacterium | reverse complement strand
AAGTTAGAGATTCCCATGCATCTTGAAGGAAAGATTGCGGAGTTCAGAAAATATGCATTCTATGCTTTTCCGATGGCTATTGTAAAAAGAGCAATTTCGGATAGTGATTTTATTCTTGACAGCCAGCAAAAAGCAATACCGATGATATTAGTTATAGAAGAACCTGAGAATGTAATCAAGTAAAAATACCGCTGAGAGTAACCGTAATGGTCACTCTCAGCGGTAGTGCTTTTTAAAACTGCTTTATCGCAGGTACGCCAACCGTGTGTTTTGCTTTTTATCCCTCATTCTGTTCATTCTGCACGTCTATCCTCTTATTCCTCACGTACAGCCCGATATCCACCCCAACCATTATAAGGTTCAGACAATAAAATATAAGCACGTACCATTTATTGCTGAAATCAGCCATATACGTTTGGCTGTAAAGCTTTGAAATTATGCCGCAGATATATCCTATAAAAACAAACACAAGAAAGAAAATACTTTTCCCCCTTGCGGATTTTGCCTTGTATGATCTGTATATGTTAAAGGGCCAGGAGGCGCCAAAGCTTATAAGCATTACGATTTCGAGTATTTCAGACATATTTTGTGAATCCTTTGTTTTTTAACGAGGAATATTATAGCACCCTTTTTGTATGTGTCAACTCAAAAAAATGTTGACACGCTATACGGTACAGTATTAAAATAATCCCAACAAACGGAGGATAGCGTGAAAAATACTTATTCACGCAAGAAAGGAAGGCTTTCGATAAACGAAAGCCATGGTTACTATTATGAAGAAATACCTTTTACCGCAAAACGGCATTTTTTATAAAGCAAATCTGCACTGCCATTCTGTTTGCTCAGACGGTATGCTTACCCCCGAGGAGCTTAAGGCCCTTTACAAGGGTATGGGTTACAGCGTTTTGGCTATAACAGACCACGATATTTTGGTTGCCCACGATTATCTTAACGACGAGGAGTTTATTACTCTCCACGGCTTTGAGATGGAGGTTGGGGAGCATAAGGAGGGTGTTCACGGTACTATGAACAAATGCTGCCATATGTGCAGTATTGCCCTTGAGCCCGATAATATGACGCAGCCCTGCTGGCACAGAACAAAATATACCCCCGGAATAGCTAAGGAGCTTATAGACGCAGTTGTTTTTGATGAATCAAAGCCCGATTTTGAAAGGGAATATTCCTGCGAGGGCGTAAGCCGAATGATGGAGGAATCCCGCAGCAACGGATATTTCGTAACATATAATCACCCCTCCTGGTCAAGAGAAAGATATACTCAGTATATGGGCTATAATTCCATGCACGCTATGGAAATGTTCAACGGTATGTGCATAATGCTCGGTTATGAGGATTATAACCCCAGAGTGTACGAGGATATGCTTGAGGGCGGTAAGCGTATTTACTGCATAGGCTCAGATGATAACCATAACCGCCATTCTCAGGATTCATCAAAGAGGGAATCAGGCCTTGCTTGGACAATGATAAAGGCGCCTAAGCTTGAATACAGAGAAATTACAAAGGCCCTTGAGCAGGGAAATTTCTACGCAAGCGAGGGTCCTGAAATTCACGAGCTTTGGCTTGATGATGAGGGTGTTCACATAAGATGCTCCGATGCAGTACGTATAGATTGTAACAGCGAGGGCAGGGCTGCACAGTCCGTTGTGGCAGATGCAGGTGAAGCAGTTAACGGCGCTGATTTTGAATACTTTCCCTTTGCGGGCTGGTTCAGAATTACGGTTACCGATAAAAACGGCAAGCACGCCTGCACAAACGCATATTTCCCCGATGAGCTTTAATAATGAATAAATGAAGCGTATGCTCCTCACCTTAAAATGGTGGGGAGCTTTTGTATAAATACAGCCTCAAGATTGAATTAAAAGTATAAATATGGTATAATTACCGTATTAGTTTTTTATAAAGGAAAAGTATATATGTTTGATATTAAAACACTTCCTGCTGCGCTTATAGCCGAGGTACTTAACGTAGATGCTGAGGAAATTACATCCCTTCTTACCTGCCCTCCCGATGATTCAATGGGTGATGTGGCAATGCCCTGCTTCAAGTTTGCAAAATTATTGCGTAAAAGCCCTGTTGTTATAGCACAGGAGCTTGCAGACGCAATCAACGCCCAGGCTCAAAGGCTTAATGATGGCGGTTTTGCAAGGGCAGAGGCCTTAAACGGATACCTTAATTTTTATCTGGACAGAAATCTTTTTGTGGAAAAGGTAGTGCGTGAGGTTCTTGCAGAGGAAAGCTACGGCTCAAGCACAGAGGGTAGCGGCAAAACAATAGTTATGGACTATTCTGCCCCCAACATTGCAAAGCCCTTCCATATAGGCCATTTGCCCTCTACCGTTATCGGTAATGCTATGTACAGGGTGTTTTCTTACCTGGGATATAACTGTGTTGGCGTAAACCATTTGGGAGATTGGGGCACACAGTTCGGTACACTTATTGTTGCATATAAGCGCTGGGGCAGCAAGGAAGAGGTTGAAAAGGGCGGCGTACGTGAGCTTGTAAGGCTTTATGTAAAATTCCACGCAGAGGAGGAAAATGAGCCCTCGTTGCGTGATGAGGCACGTGCCGCATTTGCAAGAATAGAGGCTGGAAGTGAGGAGGAGCTTAACCTCTGGAGATGGTTCCACGAAATATCTCTTGCAGAGTTTAACCGCGTATATGAAAAGCTCGGCGTAAAGTTTGATTACTTTACAGGTGAAAGCTTTTATAACGATAAAATGGATGCAGTTGTTGAGGAGCTTCGTTCAAAGAATTTGCTCACTCTTTCAGAGGGCGCATACATTGTTGACCTTGAAAACGAAAAAATGCCTCCCTGCATAATACTTAAGTCAGACGGAAGTACGCTGTATGCTACAAGAGATATTACAGCAGCTATCTATCGCAAGAAAACATTCGATTTCCATAAATGTATATATTTTACTGCTTCTGCGCAGAATCTCCACTTCAAGCAGTGGTTTAAGGTTGTGGAAAAGATGGGATACGATTGGGCTAAGGACCTTGTACACGCTCCCTTCGGTATGATTTCTCTTGAGGGCGGTGTTTCAATGTCCACACGTAAGGGCGTTACAGTATGGCTGGATGACGTTCTTGAGCAGGCAGAGGCTAAAACCCTCGATATAATAAATGAGAAGAATCCCGCTCTTGAGGATAAGGAGCTTGTTGCAAGGCAGATGGGCGTAGGCGCCGTTATATTCGGCATGCTGGATACTGCAAGAATTAAGGACGTAGCATTCTCCTGGGATGAGGCTCTTAACTTCGACGGCGAAACAGGTCCCTATGCGCAGTACACCTATGCAAGATGCAAGAGCATACTCCGCAGAGCAGGAGATATTGATTTTAACAGCATAACAGACGTTAATTATACAACAGACAGCGAATACAGATTGGCAAGGCTTCTTTACGAATTCCCCGCAAAGGTTGTTCTTTGCGCAAGGGATTACGAGCCCTGCGTAGTTGCGCGTCATCTTATAGACGTTGCACAGGCATTCAACAGATTCTACAACGAGTGCCCCATTCTTTCCGCAAAGGACGAAAAAACAAAAAATTCAAGGCTTTTGCTTGCAGATGCTACGTCAAGAGTGCTTAAGCAGTGCCTGTGGCTTTTGGGCCTTGCAGCACCTGAAAGGGTTTAACGGTCTATGAATATTTTTTGTAGCTTTGGCGCACATCATACAGTTGAATATGCCCGTGATGAGCTTGAAAAATACCTTCTTTTGATTGATGAGAATAATGCTCTTAATATCGACGTAGGCGTATACAGTGATTTTGATATGAGCACAGACGGCTTTACCGTGCTTGATGATGAAATCTGTATAAGCATTAAAAATAACGAGGGTATTATTGCAGGCTGTAACGAAAGAAGTGTGCTTATTGCGGTGTACCGCTTTCTTACTGAGCTTGGCTGTGTTTTCTTAAGGCCCGGTAAGGATGGGGAATACATACCCCATAAGTCCCTTGATAACGTTAGCCTTGAAATTAAGGAGCGCCCCTCATACAGGCACAGAGGTATATGTATCGAGGGTGCAAACAGCAACGAAAACATTCTGGATATTATAGAGTGGATGCCCAAGGTAGGTATGAACGCCTACTATATTCAGTTCAGGGAGGCGTATACCTTCTACGAGCAGTGGTATTCCCATACAAATAACCCCTTGATTGCGGGTGAAAAGATATCTCTTGATGATGCAAGGGTGTTCTGCCGTAACGCTATAGAGGCGATGAAAAAACGTTCTCTTGTATTTCACGGCGTTGGCCACGGCTGGACCTGTGAGCCCCTGGGTGTAAACGGTATCGGCTGGTATGACCATGAGGAGCCTACCCCCGAGCAGGAAAAATATATAGCGCTGGTTAACGGCAAAAGGGCATGGTGGGGGAAAAAGCCTCTTAACACCAACCTTTGCTATTCAAACCCCGAGGTAAGGGAACTTATTATCGGTGATATAGTAAATTATATCAAGGGCCACAGGGACGTGGACGTGCTCCACTTCTGGCTTGGCGACGGCGCTAATAATAACTGCGAATGTGATGGTTGCAAGGATACGCGCCCCTCGGATTACTACGTAATGATGCTTAACGAGCTTGATAAAAGGCTTGATAGTGAGGGCATTGATACGAAAATAGTATTCCTTATTTACGTAGACCTTCTTTGGGCGCCCGAGATTCAAAGGCTAAACAACAAGGATAGATTTATTCTTATGTTTGCTCCCATTACAAGGTCTTATTCTCAAAGCTACGAGATACCTCAAAGCCTGCCCGAGATAAAGCCCTACGTAAGAAATAAGCTTCAGATGCCTAAATCCGTAGGTGATAACGTTGCTATGCTCAAAAGCTGGCAGAATCAGTTTGATGGGGACAGCTTTGACTATGATTATCACCTGCTTTGGGATCATTATAACGACCCCGGCTATTGGAAGCTTGCCCGTATATTGGGTGAGGACGTTAAAAACCTCTATAAGCTTGGTCTAAACGGCCTTGTTTCCTGCCAGGTGCAAAGGGTATTCTACCCCACAGGCCTTCCTATGCAGATAATGGCAAGGGCTCTCTGGAATAAGGAATGTGATTTGGATTTTGAAATCGAGAGATTTATGAGGGCTTCCTTCGGCGAGGAATATAAGGTTGCAGAAAATTTCCTCAAGGCTATGTCCGATTTGTGCGAGCCTGAATACGTCCGCAGAGATAAAATAGCAGATGAAGGCGTTGTAAAGAATCTTTCTAAGGCAGGGGAATTTGCACTATCTGCAAAAAGTGATATAATAAGATGTATGGATAGCTGTACGGATAGCGCCCAAAGGCTTTCATGGGAGATGCTTTATCACCATACTGAATACTGCAAGCGCTTTGCAGAGCTTTATTGCGAGAAGGCAAAGGGAAGCAGTAAGGACGTTATAAACGAAAAGAAGGAAGCGTTGCTTGATTATGCAAACTCCTTTGAGTTAAATGAAAGGCTTCAGCCGTATTTTGATACGTTTGTGCTGGATGTCGTTTTGAAAAGAAATACAACCAATGCCGAGCTTTTCGGTTGAGGTTAAAAATAAAATATAAACCCGGGAGGTTTTAGAAAATGAATAAATTTACCTATTACAACGTTGATACAAAGGTTGTAACTAACAGTATTGAATCAATTTTCCCTAATTGGGGAGAGGATGAGGGCGTTGCAGTATTCAGTCCCCATGATGACGACGCTATTCTTGGCGCAGGCTACGTAATCCGTGCCGCAAAGGAAGCAGGCGCACGTGTTTACGTTATTATCTCCTGCGAGGGTAATGCAGGCTACAGCATCCCCGAGCAGAAGGACGAGATTATTGCAAGACGTAAAAAGGAAACTATCGACGCATACGTTGAAATCGGCGTACCCGAGGAAAACATCTACCGCTTCGGTATGAGCGACTTTGCTGCATTCAGATATCTCGGATGGGATGCAGGCGAGCTTGGCGCAGGTGTTTTCGAGCGCTCTATGAAGTTTATGCGTAACAACAGAATCACACGTGTTCTTGTTCCCAACCACAACAAGGAGCATGCAGACCACACAGCAACTCACATGATCGGCGCATACGATGCACCTCAGGCAGGCGATCCTATTCTTGTAGACTGGGGCACACCCTGCGAGGTTAAGACTGTTATGGAATATAGCGTATGGGCAGATTTCTCTGTTGAGAATGCTATTGAAAACGGCCGCGACAGACGCCTTAAGGCAAACACTATCGTTAAGGTTGCTCCCGAGGTAGAGGAAGCTATCGACAGAGGCCTCGAGCGCTACGTTTCACAGGGCGAAATTATTAAGGGCCTTGTTGCTTCACGTGCAGAAAGAAAGGTTGCAGACGGCGGATATATCGAGCTTTATATTTCCTTCGACCCCCGTCCCAAGCTTTGCTACGATGAATACAGAGCATTCGTTGATGCAAGATAATCAGTAATAAAAAGAGAAGGCTCCCTGCAGTATGCTTACAGCAGGGAGCCTTTTTTATACAAAAAACACGGTACAAATTGTACCGTGTTTGATTTTTTGATGTAACTTAAATTACAGAGCAGCCTTTGCCTTGTTTGTAAGCTCTGTGAAAGCTGCAGGATCGTTAACTGCGATTTCTGCGAGCATCTTTCTGTTAAGATTGATGTTTGCTTTCTTGAGGCCGTTGATGAAGCAGCTGTAGCTCATGCCGTTCATTCTTGCAGCAGCGTTGATTCTTGCGATCCAGAGGCTTCTGAAATCTCTCTTACGGAGCTTTCTGCCCTTGTAGCTCTGTGCCAAAGCGCGCATAACGGATGTGTTAGCTGCCTTGAACTGTTTGCTTCTTGCGCCAAAGTAACCCTTAGCGAGTTTCAATATTTTCTTATGCTTCTTACGAGCATTTAATGCTTTTTTTACTCTTGCCATTGTATTTTAACCTCCGTAAACCTTACTTGTAAGGAATGAGCTTCCTTGAAACGCTTGCATCGCTTTCTGCAACGTAAGTGCCCTGTCTGAGGCTCCTCTTTCTCTTAGTAGATTTCTTTGTCAAAATATGACTTTTGTAAGCTTTAGCTCTTTTGAGTCTGCCGCTCTTGGTGATATCCAAACGCTTTTTGGCGCCTGTATGCGTCTTTATTTTAGGCATGGGACGTATCTCCTTTCAATAATTGAATTAATTTTTATCGGATGACAGGGTGGCTGTTATATTGAAGCCCTCCTGAGCCGGTTTTTTGTCTAATTTGTAGGGTGAAGTGATCATGGAGAGGAATTTTTCCACTGTCTGAAGACCAACCTCGGGATGAGCCTTCTCACGGCCTCTCAGTCTTAATATAATCCTGATTCCGTCGCCGTCGTTAAGGAATTTATCTGCATTCTTTACGCGGACTGCAATGTCGTGGTCGCCAATGGCGGCTGAAAGCTGAATTTCCTTCTGCTTGATTTCCTTCTGCTTTTTTTTCTGGTCGCGAAGCTTTTTCTCCTGCTCAAATTTGAATTTACCGAAATCCATAATTTTAGCAACTGCAGGCTTTGAATCAGGGGCAACCAAAACAAGGTCAAGACCTTTTTCTGCTGCAATAGCAATAGCTTCATCCTTTGAGAGGATACCTAACTGTTGATTGTTTTCGTCGATAACACGAAGCTGTGTATCGCGGATCATGTTGTTCATGATCGTACGTTTGTTGTCTATACCGAATACCGTCCTTTCGACAAAATAAAATAGCGGGCATAAAAACCCGCTTACTTACAATACGAAAACCTTGGACGGTGTACCGCCGTGTTTATCGTCATACCGTAACAACACAACAGTCGTTAGGTGAGAAAGTGGGCTTTCTGCTTTACAGACTTAAGTATTATACCACTCTTTATCCCATGTGTCAATAGCTTTTTACAGTTTTTTCAGTGATTTTATGGCTTTTTTAGAAAAGTCCGTTACTGCTTATCTTATAATTCTCCCAGAATTTTCTTCTGTACTCGTCAAACGTACCGTTTAAGACGGCTTCTCTTATCTCCTCCGTAAGCCTTGTGAGGAAGCGGGTGTTGTGAATAGAAAGAAGAATTGCCGCAAGCATTTCGTCTGCCTTGATAAGGTGCCTTATGTATGCTCTTGAGAAATTTCGGCAGGCGTAGCAATCACAGCCCTCTTCAATAGGCCTTGGATCCCGGGCGTAGGTGGCGTTTCTCACTACCATACGTCCGTATTTTGTAAAGGCAGTGCCGTTTCTTGCAATTCTTGTAGCAAGAACGCAGTCAAACATATCTATTCCTCGTGCAACACCCTCGATAATTGCATCGGGAGAGCCAACACCCATAAGGTATCTGGGGTTATTTACGGGAAGCTCAGGGGCAAGCACGTCAAGCATTTCGTACATAGTTTCCTTGGATTCACCAACGCTTAATCCGCCTATGGCGTATCCCTCAAAGCCAATGCTTTTGATCTGCTCTGCGCATTTGAGCCTTAAATCAGGGTACATATTACCCTGTATAATACCGAAAAGCGTTTGATTTTCTGTGTTTTTATGAGCTTCAACGCATCTCTGCGCCCATCTGTACGTTCTTTCCGCAGCCGCAAGAGAGGTTTCGTAGCTTGAGGGAGAGGCAGTACATTCGTCAAATGCCATAATGATATCCGCGCCCAACGCATTTTGAATTTCAATTGATTTTTCAGGGGAGATAAACTGCTTGCTTCCGTCTATATGAGAACGGAACATAACACCCTCCTCTGTTATTTTTCTCAGCTGTGCAAGTGAGAATACCTGGAATCCGCCGCTATCCGTAAGTATGGGCCTATCCCAGTTCATAAACGAGTGAAGTCCGCCCATATCACGTACAAGCTCGTGTCCGGGACGCAGAAAGAGGTGATAGGTATTTGAAAGCATTATCTGGGCGTTTGTATCCTCCTTTACCTGCTTGGGGGTGAGGGCCTTAACGGCGGCCTGAGTACCTACGGGCATGTAAACGGGGGTAAGTATTTCTCCGTGCTTTGTTGTTATTTTACCTGCACGGGCATAGGATTTATCGTCTTGCTTTTGTAATTCAAATTTCATAGCATTAAATTATGAGCATAGCATCGCCGAAGGAAAAGAATCTGTATTCCATGGCTATTGCCTCCTCATAAACCTTTAATATATTTTCTCGGCCTGCAAGGGCGCTTATAAGCATTATAAGTGTTGATTTGGGAAGATGAAAGTTTGTTATAAGTGCATCTATCATCTTGAATTTATATCCTGGGTAAATGAATATGCTTGTGGATTTTGCGCCGGAGGTAAGCACACCGTTATCATCTGTAAAGGATTCAAGCGTACGTGTTGCAGTTGTGCCAACGGCAATAACTCTTCCTCCACGGCGCTTCACAGCGTTTATACGCTCTGCAACCTCGGGGGCAACAATGCAGTATTCCGTGTGCATTTCGTGCTCCTCAATAGTATCTGCCTTAACAGGCTTAAACGTACCCTGACCGATGTGGAGTGTTATTTCCTCAATAGTAACACCCATTTCCTTTATTTCTGAAAGAAGCTCAGGGGTAAAATGAAGACCTGCTGTTGGTGCGGCAGAGGAGCCCTCTATTTTGGAATATACAGTCTGATATCTTTCTTTATCCTCAAGAGATGCGTGTATGTATGGGGGGAGAGGCATTATACCTACCTCGGCCAAAACCTCCTGCCATATTCCCTCATATTCAAAACGTACCTGCTTGTTCCCGTCCTCCAGAGTTTTAAGGATAGTTGCCTTTAGAATTCCGTTGCCGAATATAACGGTATCGCCCTCCTTAAGGCGCTTGCCGGGACGGGCCATTGTTTCCCATACGTCGTTTTCTCCCTCAATGCGGGAAAGCAGAAAAAGCTCTATTTGCGCCCCTGTGGGCTTATTGCCTAAAAGCCTTGCAGGAATAACCCGTGTGTTGTTCAAAACAAGGCAATCTCCCGGGTTGAGATATTCCTTAATATCGCTGAAATGACGGTGGTAGGGAGTATTTGTGGCTCTGTCGTACACCAGAAGCCTTGATGAGCTTCTGTCTAAAAGAGGCGTTTGGGCTATAAGATGCTCCGGCAGGTTATAATCAAAATCAGATACTTTCATCGTTTATCTCTTATTCTTCCTCATCCAAAAACGTTATGGACTGAACGCTTTTCGTATATTCCATATTAAGATGCTTGTATGCGCTTTCCGTTGCGATGCGCCCCTTGCTCGTTCTTGCGATAAAGCCGTGCTGGAGAAGAAACGGCTCGTAAACGTCTTCAATAGTAACGTTTTCCTCGCCTGTTGCGGCGGCAAGGGTGTCCAGGCCCACAGGCCCTCCGGAAAACTTGGTTATAATAGTAAGAAGTATGTTTCTGTCTATCTCGTCAAGACCCAATTCATCAACGTTAAGCATATCAAGAGCGGCCTTGGCTGTCTTTTTGTCTATTACCCCCGAATTCATAACCGTTGCGTAATCGCGCACTCTTTTAATGAAGCGGTTTGCAATTCTGGGTGTACCTCTGGAGCGAAGGGCTATTTCGTATGCGGCATCATCGTCTATTTCAACGTTAAGCACACCTGCCGACCTTTTTACTATAAGCGCAAGCTCCTTGGGAGTATAAAGCTCAAGGCGGCTTATTACACCAAAGCGGTCCCTTAAGGGCGGCGCAAGCATTCCTGCGCGTGTTGTGGCGCCAACAAGGGTAAAATGGGGAATGTCAATACGTATTGTTCGCGCAGAGGGTCCGTTACCCAATACAATATCAATGGCGTAATCCTCCATTGCAGGGTAGAGTATTTCCTCTACGCTTCTGTTTAAGCGGTGTATTTCATCTATAAACAAAACGTCGTTCTCGTTTAAGTTGGTAAGTATGGCGGCAAGGTCCCCCGAGCGCTCAATAGCAGGCCCTGAGGTTACCCTGAGATTTACACCCATTTCGTGGGCAATTATAGATGCAAGAGTTGTTTTACCTAATCCGGGAGGACCGTAAAGCAGTACGTGGTCCAAGGGCTCGTTGCGCTGCTTGGCTGCCTCCATATAAATTTTAAGCTTTGCCTTTTCACGCTCCTGGCCGATGTACTCATCAAGTGTGGTAGGCCTTAAGCCTGCCTCAATAGGTGCGTCGCCGTTTCTTTGCATTGATGAAATTATTCTCTGGTCGTCCATAAAATCGTAGTTCATGCTGTTTCTCCTTTGTTATATGAACGATTATATTTTTGAAGAAAGCTTTTTTAAGGCGTTTCGTATAAGTACCGAGGTATCACTGTCCTCAAGACCTGCAAGGGCAGAGGATGCCTCCTGGGTGGTATATCCCAGGGCAATAAGCGCCTGAAGAGCCTCGGTAGAGGGTGCGGCGGGGGCGGTGATGCTGCTTGAGCGCGAGGCAACCATTTCGTTTAACGCGTTCATATCAACCTTGTCCTTAAGCTCAAGCACCACCTTTTGTGCCATTTTGGGGCCGACGCCGTTTGCACGGGCTATTGACTTATAATCATTTGTCATTACAGCGGATATAAGTGCGCTTGGTGAAAGAACGGAAAGAATTGCTAAGGCGGCCTTTGGTCCTATACCTGAAATGCTCAAAAGTTTTAAGAATATCTGCTTTTCCTCTCTTGTTGAAAAGCCTGCAAGCTCGAGGGCGTCCTCGCGTACTATCTGATATGTATAGAGCATATAGGGCTCACCCTTTTCGGGGAGATGCAATAATGTGTTGGATGCAACAGAAATAAGATAGCCTATGCCGTTAACGTCTATAACTACCTTATCGTCCTCCATACCTGCGTATATTCCTTTGATATAAGAGTACACCTTAGTAATTCCTTTCTTAATTTCCTTCTGTTTTGTTAAGCATCGCAACACTGTTTGCGTGTGTGATTGCTATTGCCATAGCGTCTGCGGCGTCATCGGGCTTTGGTACTGCGGCAAGATTGAGCATTACCTTTACCATTTGCTGTATCTGATGCTTTTCTGCCCGTCCGTAGCCTACAACTGCCTGCTTTACCTGAAGCGGCGTGTATTCGTAAAGAGGCACGTTACACATTTCAGCGGCAAGAAGTATTACACCCCTTGCCTGCCCTACCGTGATAACGGTTTTTGCGTTAGTGTGGTAGAAAAGCTCCTCCACGGCTATTGCATCGGGCTTGAAGTGGCTTATAAGCTTACACAGATTTTCGTATAAAAGCTTAAGGCGGAGGCTGTTACGCATTCCCGCAGGGGTCTGTATAACACCGCAGTCTATTGGCGTAAGCCTTTGCCCGTTTTTTTCTATAACGCCGTAGCCCATAAGAGCAAATCCGGGGTCTATCCCCATTATTGTCATAAATCAAGGCTCCTTAAAAGCTCCTCAAACTGAGCCTTCATATCCTCAACAGAGGAGTTATTTACAATATAAGCGTCCGCTATGGAAATGGGGCCGCCCTTTTCTATGTTTTCTATTTCAGCAACGTCCCTTGCGTAAGCCTGGTCGTTTGTAAGAGGTCTTTCCGTACGTACTGAAAGCCTTTCGTAGCGCAAGCCTCTGTTTGTAACGATAGCTACAATGTAAAAGGGCACGTTAAGCCTTTTGGCAAGATATTTGTATTCGCTCCAGGAATAAAGCCCGTCCAACACTACGTTGCCCTCTTTTGCAAGAGCCTCTATTCTGTCTGCAAGGCAAATTGCAAATGCGGCAGGTCCGTGCTTTTCGCGAAGCTCCTCACGTATGAGCTTCTCGTTTTCGGGGGTTTTTGCAATACCTCTTTTTGCAATTTCCTCCATTGTAAGTGAACCGAAATATACCTTTGAAAATCCTCGCTCCTCAAACATCTGTGTAAGCACGCTTTTGCCGGAGCCGCACATACCTACTAAACCTATAACTGCATTCTGCTTGGTAGACATAATTTCAATATCCTTTCTTAAATAAGCTCAAGTGCTTCGCTTACCATTTGGGCGTCGCATTTTCTGGGGACGTCAACACCGCAAATTCCGTCGAATGCCTCGTCGCCCTTTCCTGTAACCATAATAATTTCGTTTTCACGGGCTGTGGTAACGGCCTTGTGTATAGCCTTTTCTCTGTCTATTATAATTTCGTATTTATCGCCAAAGGGCTTTATGAAGGATGCAATTTCCTCGCATATTGAATTTACATCCTCAAAGTTCGGGTCGCTTCTGGTAAGGAACACCCTGTATGCGTATTGCCCTGCAAGTGTACCTATATCCTTACGGCGCATATATGCTTTTCCACCGGAACATCCGAATATCATGGTTATTGGTCTGTTTGGGAAATCGGCTACAACGGATTCAAGAAGCTTGGACATGCTTAAGAAGTTGTGAGCGTAATCTACAATAGCGGTTAACGAGCCCTTTTGTATTACTTGCATACGCCCCTCAACGGTTGTATTCTTAAGTCCGCTTGCTATAAAGCTATCGCTTATGCCTAATCTGCGGCAGGCGCATATAGCGGCGGCGGCGTTTTCAACGTTGAAGCGTCCGGGGATTTTAAGCTTGAATTCCTTTTCTATACCGTTTTGGGAGACGTTGAATGAAAAGCTTCCGTTGGGTTGGGGTGTAATGTCTGATATACGTACGTTACCCTTTTCATCGTTTGCGTATACTGTTATGCTTTCTGTAACAGCGGAGCTCTTTGCTCTTTGGTAAACTTCCTCCCAATTATCCATATTTGCGTTTATAACTGCGTGCCTGCAGTTATCCATAAGCCTTAATTTGCAGGAGAAATACTCGTTGAAATCCTTGTGCTCGCTTGGGGAGATATGGTCTATACCGATATTGAGGAATATACCTACGTCAAAGGTAAGCCCGTAAACGCGGTCTACGTTATACGCCTGGGAAGAAACCTCCATTACAAGATGCTTTATGCCGTTATTTACGGCGTTGTAAAAGTATCTGTAAAGGTCGAAGGGCTCGGGGGTGGTCATACCTGTTTCGCTTTCGCGCTTACCCGTAAACATCTCAATAGACGTAAGATATGCCTGCTCGCAGCCTGCAAAATCGCGGAATATGTTTTTTATAAAAAATGCGGTTGTGGTCTTACCCTTTGTGCCTGTTATGCCTACGATTTTAAGCTTGTCCTGAGGGTTACCGTAAAATTCCCGCGCAATAATTACCATTGCGTGGCGTATATTTGTTACGATAATACAGGGAAGAGGGCATTCCTCATATCTTGTTTCGGAAAAATATGCTGCTGCGCCAAGCTGTGAGGCGCCATTTAAGAAGTCGTACCTGAAGCGGATACCCTTACATGCGAATAACGCGCCCTTTTCAACCTTTCTGGAATCGTGGGAAAGTGATGTTATATCAACGTCCATATCCCCGTGGTATTCTGCCACAAGGCCGTGGATTTCAAGTGCATTTAATAAAGCCGAAAGCTTTTTTGCGGGATACAATTTGTTACCTCGTTAATATAGAAAATTTATTTTCAGAAAATATATTTTTTGTCTGCAAGATATTCCAGAAGCGAGTTTATGCATCTTTCAATATCCATAATGTCTGTTTCTACGGTAAGGTCAGGGCTCTGTGGCTCCTCAAAGGGAGCGCTTATTCCTGTAAAGGAGGGTATTTCATCCTTTATTGCTCTTTCGTAAAGCCCCTTGGGGTCCCGTGCCTTACATGCCTCTATACTTGCCTTAACGTAGATTTCGTTGTATTTTTCACATAGACATCCCCTTGCAATATCCCTTAATTCGTTTGTGGGGGTTATAAAGGATGCAAGCACTATAATACCTGCATCTGCAAAAAGAGATGCTACCTCTGCTGCGCGGCGTATATTTTCACGCCTTCCCTCGGGTGAAAAATCGAGGTCCCTGTTAAGTCCCTCTCTTAAATTATCTCCGTCCAGCCTGTATGAAACTACGCCAAGTAAGGCAAGCTGTTTTTCCAATTCCTGTGTAAGGGTGGATTTGCCGGAGCCTGAAAGCCCTGTCATCCAGAGAACTGTGCCCTTCTGCTTTTGAGAAAGCACCTTCTGTGAGCTGTCGATTATAGAATCGCTGTGGGTAAGATTACCTCCGCCTGTTTGTACAGATGAGGTGATTATTCCTCCTCCTACTATTTCGTAATTATAGGTAAGAACGAATCTGTTTGTAGTACCGGGGAAATCCACCGTGTCAAAGGCGATGGGTGTATCGAGGGTAAATATACAGTCCGCCGCCATATTTGCGCAAACCTCCTGAGCATCGCTTTGAGAAAGGTTTGTTGCATCAAGGAGCATTTTAACCTCCTTAAGCTCTGCTCTTACCTTTGCCGTACCCAGCTTCAAGGTGTAGCTGCAGCCCTTTTTAAGAGGCTCTCTGCCAAGCCAGAATATATTTGCACGTATACCTGCCGATACCTCCATAGCAGGGGCGTCTGCGGGGCATACCACCTCGCCGCGCCTTACGTATATCTGCTGTGTCATTGTAAAGCCTGCGGCATAGCCTGCCTCAAGGCTTGTTACAGGGGAGTCGGCGTTAAATACCTCTATGGATTTAACACCGCAGCGCTTTTTGGAGGGATAAAATATAACCTCGTCTCCAACGTTGAGTGTGCCCGTTTCTATTGAGCCTGCTATTATGCGCCTGTCGTCAGAATCAAGTGTAAATTTGTATACGTCCTGAACGGGCATACGTAAGGGAAGGCTTGTAAGCTTTTCCGGTGATGAAAAAAGGTCCATCTGCTCAAGCACCGTTGCTCCCTCATACCAGGGCATATTGACGCTTTTTGTTACGATATTATCACCCTGCATACCGCTTACGGGTATAAAGGCTGTGGGGATAACGTTTATTTTACTCAAAAAATGCGCGTAGCTTTCTTTAATACTGTCGAATACGCCTTTATCGTAGCCTACGCTATCCATCTTGTTGATAAGAACGGCAATCTGCTTTACTCCAAGCATAGAAAGAAGGTATGAATGCCTCATGGAATTTTCCATAATACCCTCCTTCGCGTCTATAACAAGAAGGGCGGCCTCGGCTCTTGCGGCGCCTGTTACCATGTTTTTAAGAAATTCAACGTGGCCGGGGGCGTCAAGTATAATATAATTCCGCTTTTCTGTTTTGAAGAATGCACGTGCGGCATCAATGGTTATACCCTGGGAGCGCTCGTCCTTAAGAGCGTCAAGAAGAAACGCGTATTCAAAAGGCTTTGAGTTACGCCTGCACTGCTCCTGAATAGCCTCAAGCTTTCCGTCCGGCAAAACGTGGGTGTCTGCCATAAGGCGGCCGATTATAGTACTTTTACCGTGGTCCACGTGGCCGACGATAACTATATTCATATCCTCTCGGTAATCTACGGTGGAGGCCTTTTGGGTAAAGGTTATAAGGTTGTCCTGCATTACATATAACCTCCCTTTCTCAAATCCTCAAGTCCGCCGCCGTCCTCCTTATCCTGCTCACGGCCGCTTCTTTCGGCAATATTTTTGAGCTTACCGCTTTTTAATTCCTCTATTATCTCGTCTACGTTACGCGCAGAGGATTCAATAGGGGACGTGCATGGCCAGCAGCCCAATGAGCGGTATCTTTTACCGTCCCCTTGATTATAGTAAAGGGAAACAGTGGGAATTCCCTCACGGCGGATATATTCCCATATATCAACCTCTGTCCAGTCTAAAAGAGGATGTATTCTTACGTGTGTACCGGGGCGGAAATCTGTGTTGTACTGATTCCAGAATTCAGGAGGTTGGCTTGCTATATGCCAGTCGTTATGCTCGTCGCGAGGGGAGAAATATCTTTCCTTTGAACGGGACCCCTCCTCATCGGCGCGTACGCCTACTATAACGCCCGTGTAGGGCTCGCAGTTTGTATCTACCTCGTACTGCCCTGTGGTGTGGTTCATTCTGTAACGCTTTATTTCTCCTGCCAGAGTTGCGCGGAGCGCCTCTGTTTTAAGGTTGCGGCAGCAATCAAGGCGGGAGCAATTTCCGTCGGGGAAGGTCTGCTTGTTTTTTAATGCAGTCTCGTTCATTCCGTACACAATATCCAAACCGAAATCCCTTGCAAGCCTATCCCTGTATTCAATCATTTCGGGGATTTTATAGGCTGTATCTACGTGAACAAGAGGAAAGGGAACGTGTCCGAAAAACGCTTTTCTGGCAAGCCAAAGCATAACCGTACTGTCCTTACCTATAGACCAAAGCATACATAGATTCTTGAATTGGTTGTATGCCTCGCGCAGAATGTGGATGCTTGTGCTTTCCAGCTTATCTATATGGTCCATTTACTTCTATCCTTTATATTAAAGTGTGCTTTCAGCGGATTCAATTACGTTTCTTATAAGAACGGACGTGGTTACGGAGCCTACACCCCCGGGAACGGGTGTGATATTTCCTGCAATGTCCTTTACGTCGTTAAAATCAACGTCGCCGCACATATTTCCGTTTTCGTCGTTGTTGATGCCTACGTCGATAACCGTTGCGCTCTCCTTTACAAATTCGCGTGTTACGAATTTTGCCTTGCCTATTGCGGCAATAAGTATGTCTGCCTCGCGGCAAACCCGGGCAAGGTTTTCCGTACGGCTGTGGCAAACGGTTACAGTGGCGTTCTGCGCCAAAAGAAGCATGGCAAGGGGCTTACCTACTACCAATGAACGCCCTATTATTACCGCCCTTTTACCGCTTACGGGTATATTGTAGAAATTGAGTATTTCCATAACTGCCGCAGGGGTGCAGGGTGCCTTGGCGCCCTTTTTCTGCGTAAAAAGGTCTGCATAGCCTTGGTCTGTAAGGCAGTCTGCATCTTTTTTGGGGTTGATGTGCGCTCTTACAGCTTCAGGGTCTATATGCCTTGGCATAGGCATAAGGGGGAGTATTCCGCTTACAGAATCGTCATTTGAAAGAATATCAAGCTCTTTAAGCACATCCTCCTGAGAGGTGTCTGCCGCCATGGTTACGAATTTTGTATCCACGCCGAGGCTTTGCGCCTTTTTTATTGCTGCCGAGGCGTAATACATATCATCGGGCTTACTGCCTACTATGAGGATAGCGAGGCATGGAGTAACACCCTTTTCCTTACAGGCAAAAGCTCTTGCCTTAAGCTGCTCGCCAAGTGAATCTGCAACGGTTTTTCCTTTGAGCTCCATAAGTGTATCCTCCGTATCAGTATTTTTTCAAAAGAGCCTTTATTTCCTGCTCTGTTTCCTCGGCAAGCATAACGCCTCTGCTTACAAGGGTCTCACAGCGCTCGTTAAGGGCTCTGGCAGCCTCCTCGTTTTTCATCATTTTCGTATTGATGTAAACGTTTAATGCGGCGCTGTTTATTGCAGCCCTGAAAAATGATGCGGCAACTCCCACGTCGCTTACTGCAAGGCGGGAGCATATAGGCGAAAGCTTTCTGGCAAGACCTGCAGCAAATGCTATCTGCTCAACTACCTCAAGGGGTACACTTGCGGCAGAAATAAGGCCCTCCTCCATAACCTTTTCTTTGTATGCTTTTTCCTCATTGGTTGATGCGGGGAGGGAATACGCCTTGGCAAGAGGAGCAAAAGCAATTTCATCCTCCTTTGCAAGCTCTAAAAAACGCTCTTTAAGGTCGAGGGAGAGGTTGCGTATTGTTTTGACCTCCTCCTCATTTTCCGCATATTTAGGCTTTCCTATTGTGAGGTTACATACCATTGATAAAAGGGAAGCGCCCATAGATGCACAAAGAGATGCGGCGCCGCCTCCTCCGGGTGTGGGGCTTGACGATGCTAATTGAGTAAGAAAACTATCTATTGTCTGTTTTTTCACAGGTTGCCCTTCTTTCGTTTTTGTGAGATTTATCAGAATATACCTGAAACTGTTCCGTCATTTTCAAGGCGGATATTCAGTGCGGCAGGCTTTTTGGAAAGCCCGGGCATGGTAAGAATACTGCCTGTATATACAACTACAAAGCCTGCGCCGGAGCTGTATTTAACGTCGCGTACAGTAATCGTGAAATTCTCGGGGGCGTTGATAAGAGTGGGGTCGTCCGAAAATGAATACTGTGTTTTTGCCATACAAACGGGAAGCATGGAAAGTGAGCCGTTGAATTCCGTATCTATATTATGAAGCTTGTAAAGTGCTGTTTTTGTGAATACTACGTCCTTTGCCTTGTATACCTTTTTGGCAAGGAGAGTAATCTTCTCCTCAAGAGTAATATCAAGGGGATATGCAGGGGTAAAGGTGCTGGGTGAATCCGCGGCCTTTATAACGAGCTCTGCAAGCTCAATACCGCCTCTTGAGCCGTATGTCCACATATCGTTAAGGGCTGCGGGAATAGAATATTCTCTGCAAAGCTCAAGAACAGTATCTATTTCCTCATCCGTATCAGACGTGAATTTATTAACTGCTACAACTGTGGGCATATTGAATACGTTTTTCATATTTTCACAGTGCCTTAAAACGTTCTTGAAGCCCTCTCTTAAAGCGGAAACATTTTCCTTTGAAAGGTCTTCCTTTGCAACGCCGCCGTGGTATTTAATAGCCTTGATGGTGGCTACCACAACACAGGCAGAGGGTGAAAGGTTTGCGCTTCTGCATTTAATATCGAAGAATTTTTCTGCGCCGAGGTCGCTTCCGAAGCCTGCCTCGGTAATAACGTAATCTGCAAGCGTAAGACCAAGCCTTGTTGCTATAACGCTGTTACAGCCGTGTGCAATATTTGCAAAGGGACCGCCGTGTACGATTACAGGGTTACCCTCCGTAGTCTGTACAAGATTGGGCTTTATAGCCTCCGTAAGAAGAGAGGTTACAGCATCGGCCGCGCCGATATCGTTTACTGTGATACGTCTGCCGTCGTAGGAGTAGGCAAGGGTAATGTGCGCAATTCTGTCCCTTAAGTCAAATATGTCGGAGGCCATACAGAATGCCGCCATCATCTCACTTGCGGCAGTACAGTCGAAGCCGTCCTTGTGAGGTACGCCGTTTTTTTCTCCGCCGTTACCTGAATCAATATAACGAAGCTGCCTGTCGTTAACGTCAAGGCAACGCTTGAAGGTTATGGTGCTTGGGTCTATATTAAGCTCGTTACCCTGGAATATACTGTTATCCAGCATAGCTGAAATAAGGTTGTTTGCAGAGGTTATTGCGTGAAAATCTCCGTTGAAGTGAAGATTTATATCCTCCATAGGCTGAATCTGGCAGGCGCCGCCGCCTGTTGCGCCGCCCTTAACGCCGAAAACGGGGCCTAAGGATGGCTCACGCAGAACAGCCAGTGAATTTTTACCTAAAGCACGGAACGTGTCGTGAAGGCCTATGAGGGTTGTGGTTTTGCCCTCTCCCGACGGGGTGGGGGTAATGGCTGTTACGAGTATAAGCTTCGAATCCTTGCGGGGTGAGGGCGCTTTTAATATTTTAGCCTTATATTTTCCGTAGCAATCAATATCATCCTCTGTAAGAGAAAGCATTTTTGCGATTTCTGCAATGGGTTTCATGTTTTTTACCGATACGGTCAGTCCTTTTCCTTAAGATAATCCTCAGAGAAAAGCTGTGCCATCCTTTCGTATATTTTTGCTTCACTGCCCGAGCGCTTCGGGTAGTAGTATCGTACGGAGCGAAGCTCATCGGGAAGATATTGCTGCTCTGCACGTGCATTTGGATAATCGTGTGAATATTTATAGGCTTCCTTTGGTGAAAGCTTTACTGCGCCCTCGTAATCCGTATTTTTGAGGTTAGAGGGTATTTTACCTATTTTCTTTGTACGGACGTCCTCAAGCGCCTTGTTTATTCCCTTGTATGCCGCATTTGATTTTGGGGAACATGCAACCATAAGCGCCGCCTCTGCAAGTATAAGTGAGCTTTCGGGCCAGCCCACCATTTCCACAGCCTGCGCCGCTGCCACTGCTACCTGGAGCGCGGCGGGATTTGCAAGGCCAACCTCCTCTGCGGCGGCTATCATTATTCTTCTTGCAATAAATTCAGGCTTTTCGCCTGCCTCTATCATTCTTGCAAGGTAATGTAAAACGGCATCGGGCTCCATATAGTTGCGCATGCTTTTGATAAATGCGCTTGCCGTATCGTAATGATTTTCGCCTGCCGTATCGTACTTTATGGCCCTTGCCCCTGTACATTCCTCGGCAACGCTTAAATCTATAATTATTTCGCCGGAGGCGTTTTTTTCTGTTGTCATTGCCGCAAGCTCAAGTGATGTAAGCGCCTTACGCGCATCTCCGTCTGCGCAGTAGGCTATGTGCCTGTATGCCTCATCGGTTATGTTGAGAGGTAAAAGCCCAAGCCCTTTTTCCTTATCGCTTGCTGCAGTATGGAGCAGCTGTAAAATATCATCCTCGCAAAGAGGCTCAAATCTAAAAACCGTGGAGCGGGATATAAGGGCGCGGTTTACTGCGTAATAGGGGTTTTCAATAGTTGCACCGATGAGAATTATTGTTCCGTCCTCCACGTAGGGGAGAAGAACGTCCTGCTGATTTTTATTAAGGCGGTGTATCTCATCAAAAAAAAGCACGACACGCCCCGTAGGGTTTTCAAAAGAAACCTTGGCGGAATCTGCTACGTCGCGGATATCCCCTACCCCTGCGGAAACTGCGTTAAGCCTTTTGAATGCAAGCCTTGTTTCGTTGGAGATTATTCTTGCAAGGGTGGTTTTGCCTACACCGGGAGGGCCGCAGAATATAACGGAGGAAAGCCTGTCTGTCTTTATCATGCGGTAAAGAAGCTTTCCCTCTGATACGATGTGCTTTTGCCCAATAAATTCCTCAAGCCTTGCAGGGCGCATTCTTGCGGCAAGGGGAGTGCTTAAAATATCGTTATTCATTGAATATTGCCCAATCCTGATATTAACGCCAAAGGTGTATTTTTTACTAAATTACGACATTATAATAATACCACAAATCACTGATAAAATAAAGATTAGATTTATATATTTTTATATAATGGGGAAAACAAAAAAACTGTACAAATAACCTGTACAGCGTGGTACTGTGTATTGACAACAGTATAACTATGATATAAAATTACGCAAGAAAGGTGATATTATGAGCGGCTTTTGGACAGCATTGGTTATTACGTTGTTTGCAGGTCTTTCAACGGGTATAGGTGGATTGGCGGTAGTTTTGAAAAGGAAATTCAGCTCCCGCTTTTTGTCGTTATCCCTTGGATTTTCTGCAGGTGTTATGATATATATTTCTCTTACGGAAATTTTTGCGGAATCAAACAGTCTGTTTGCAACAATGTACGGCTCAAAGCAGGCTCTGCTTTTTACTGCGGCATCATTTCTTGCGGGTATGCTTCTTATTGCTCTTATAGACAGAATGATTCCCGATAAAATAAACCCCCACGAGCTTTCCAATATAAATTCCGATGCTACGGGTAATGTTAATACCAAAAAGCTTCTTAAAAGCGGAATGATGGTTGCCGTTGCCGTAGGCGTTCATAATTTTCCCGAGGGTATTACTACCTTTACTACTGCAATTAACGATATTTCACTTGGTATTCCCATAGCTATTGCCATAGCAATACATAATATACCGGAGGGAATAGCGGTTGCCGTGCCCATATACCAGGCATCGGGCAGCAAGGGCCGTGCATTTCTTTACGCCCTTATTTCAGGTATATCTGAGCCTATTGGGGGAATGATAGGATATCTTATACTTTCAAGATTTATTACGGATACTGTTATGGCTGTAATATTTGGAATGGTTGCAGGTATAATGGTTTATATTTCTCTTGACGAGCTTTTACCTCTTTCACACGAGTACGGTGAGGAGCATACGTCTATATACGGCATTATGGCAGGCTTTGCCGTAATGGCTGTTAGCCTTGTGCTTTTTGCATAACCTCTTATTTTTCATCAGTATTTTCTTTATCGGAAAAAGCCTTTTCTATTGCCTCAATACACAAAACCAATGTTTGTATGTGCTTTGATTGGGGTAATTTACTCATATCCAATTTCAACTGCAGATTATTCCTTACGTCAACTGATATTTTTATAGCTTTTGGGAGAGCAACGCGGTTTATCTTTTCAAGAGCAGATGTTTTTGCGAATATAACCGTAAATATGCTCTTTTCCTGTTTTATTTCGGTAATCGAGCATTTTTTACCCATAGAGCGCATATACGCTACGCTTATAAGATTTGTAACAGCCTGGGGCATTGTTGAATATCTGTCCTCAAGCTCCTCCTCAACGTCGTATTTATCCTGAAGAGAGGATATAACGCATATCCTTTTGTACATATCAAGCCTTTGCACCTGGGCGGGGATGTAGGATGAGGGGATATACGCG
>SVGI01000025.1 GCA_015056385.1 Clostridiales bacterium | reverse complement strand
GGCTCTGCATGTACGTCAGGCTCACTGGATCCCAGCCACGTGCTTCTTTCGTTAGGGCTTTCACACGAGGTTGCTCACGGCTCATTGAGAGTTTCTCTCGGTGATGAAAACACCGAGGAGGACGTAGATAAAATTATAGAGGTGCTTCCCAAGGTGGTTGCACGCCTTCGTAATATGTCCCCCCTTTGGGACAAATTTATAAAAGATCCCGCAGGCAATATGCCCAAGGGGTTGTAATTACTTAAGATAAAGAGGATAGCGTGAAAAATACTTGTTCACGCCAGGAAGGAAGGCTTTCTAAAAACGAAAGCCATGGTTATTACTATGATATACAGTGAAAAGGTTTTAGATCATTTTTCAAACCCCAGAAACGTGGGGGAAATCGAAAATGCAGACGGCGTTGGCGAGGTTGGCAACGCCAAGTGCGGAGATATAATGCGTGTATATCTCAAAATCGAAAATGAAATTATTACAGATATCAAGTTCAAAACATTCGGTTGCGGTGCCGCAGTTGCAACAAGCTCTATTGCAACGGAAATGCTTATGGGTAAGCATATCAGCGAGGCAATAAACCTTACGAACAAGGCTGTTGTAGAGGCCCTTGACGGTTTGCCCCCGGCAAAGCTTCACTGTTCTGTTTTGGCGGAGGAAGCAGTAAAATCTGCATTAAGTGATTATTACATTAAGCAGGGTATCGACCCTGTACCGATAGTTGGTGAAATAAAGCACGACTGTGAGGCCTGCGAGATCGGCTGATTCATTCGTTGACAAACAAAAAATCGAGTGCTATAATTGCGGTAAGTGAAAATTGTATTTATTTGTTTTTAAGAGGGTATAAACAGTATGAATAAAAGTAAGATGAGCTACGCAGTTGTGTGTATAGGTGTTTTTGCGGCACTTATTTTTGTTATGACAATGTTTGTAAAGATACCCTCTCCCATCACTCCCGGTGCTTATTACCATTTGGGTGATGGTGTGATATTCGTAGTTGCATACTTGTTTGGTCCTGTTGTAAGCGCCCTGACTGCGGCAATATCCAGTACGCTGGCAGATGTTCTTCTGGGTGTTGCTATATATGCCCCTGCCACGTTTATAATTAAGGGGTGTATGGGTCTTGTGTGCTCTGCATGGTTTTCATATCTTCTTAATAAAGGTAACGCGCATCCCTTAAGGTATGTTTTCCCTATGATTTGCTCCGTTATTATTATGTGCGTAGGGTATTATCTGTGGGAGGTGCTCGTTATGTCTGTTGACTATTTAGCGTGCTTACCTGGCGTGCTGGCCAATGCCGTTCAGGGAACAGCTGGTATAATATTGTTTTATATTCTGTATGTGCCTGTTCGCCGTATTGCGAAGGGTAATATTGAGCGTATAAAATAAGATAAGTCTAATTTCACGGAGGATCTGTTATAAATGAACACGGCAGACATTAGAAATATCGCCTTGATTGGACATGGCGGTGAAGGTAAAACTACTCTTGCTGAAGCAATCTTGTTCAACGGTAAGAGTATCGACAGACTTGGTAAAACAACAGATAAAAATACTGTTATGGACTATGATGACCAAGAAATGCAGCGTGGAATGTCAATTTCACTGGCATGTGCCTACACTTATTGGGAAAACGTAAAAATTAACATTATAGACGTACCCGGCTTTTACGATTTTGAAGGTGAATTTGAACAGGCAATGCGCGCTGTTGGTTCAGCGATTCTTGTTGCTGATGCAAACGGTTCTCTTAGTGTTGGCGCAGAAAAGGCAATAGATTACTGCCTGCGCCGCCATATTCCGCTTATGATATTCGTAAACGGTATAGATAAGGAAAACAGCAACTACCTTGCAACAGTTGAGGCATTCCGTGCAAAATACGGCAATAAGATTTCACCTACCCACCTTCCTATTATGAGGGAAGGAAAGATGAAGGGCTACGTATCCGTAATATCAGGAAAAGCCTTCGAGTTTTCCGCAGGCGGAAGAACTGCTGTTGAGGTTCCTGCTTCTATGGCAGAGGAGCTCGAAATTCTTAAGGGCGCACTTGTTGAGGCTGCTGCAGAAACGTCAGAGGCATTGCTTGACAAGTATTTTACAGAGGGTACTCTTACAAACGATGAAATAGTAGCAGGTATTAGAGCAGGTCTTTGTGCAGGTGAAACTATACCCATTATGGGCGGCTCAGCCCTCCAGAATATGGGCGTACTTAACGTTATGTGTGAGATAGTTGACCTGTTACCCTCCCCCTTGGAGCGCAGACCTGTTATGGCAACAGATGAAAACGGCGAAATCGTATCCATAGTAAGTGATGTAGACAAGCCCTTCTCAGCTCAGGTATTCAAAACAGTGGCAGACCCCTTCGTTGGTAAGCTTAATATGATCAGAGTATTTACTGGCAAGCTTACAAGCGGAATGACAGTATACAACTCTACAACAGGCGAAAAGGAGCGTATTGGCGGTCTTTACGTAATGAAGGGTAAAAAGCAGGAGCCCGTTGAGGAGCTCGTAGCAGGTGATATCGGTGCAGTTAACAAGCTGGTTAACACCAATACGGGAGATACTCTTTGCGATGAAAAGATGCGAATTAAATACTATGATATCAATCTTCCCAAGCCTGTGCTTACGATGAAGATATCATCAGTGAAAAAAGGCGAGGAGGACAAGGTATTCAAGGGCCTTGCACGTCTTGCAGAAGAGGATCTTACATTCATCGTTGAAAAGGATAACGATACAGGTGAAATGGTTATCCGCGGTCAGGGTGAAACTCATCTTGATATTCTCTGCAAAAAGCTCAAGGCAAAGTTTGGCGTTGACGCACTTTTAACAGAGCCTAAGATTGCGTTTAAGGAAACAATCAAGGGCAGAGCAGAGGCTGAAGGAAAGCACAAAAAGCAGTCCGGCGGTGCAGGTCAGTTTGGTGTAGTTAATATCAGATTTGAGCCCGGTGCACAGGACGGCGAATTCGAATTTGTTGATGAAACAGTTGGCGGCTCAGTACCTAAGCAGTTTATTCCCGCTGTTGAAAAGGGCTTGAGAGAGGTAATCAAAGCAGGTGTGCTTGCGGGCTATCCCGTTATCGATCTTAAGTGCACATTGTTCGATGGAAAATACCACCCCGTAGACAGTAAGGAAATAGCCTTCGTAACTGCAGCTAAGCTTGCATACGAGGAAGGTATGAAGAATGCTAAGCCCATTATCCTGGAGCCTATTTATACCTACAAAATTACAGTATCAGACACATACACCGGTGAAATTCTCGGTGATATAAATAAGCGCCGCGGCAGAATACTCGGTATGGAAATGGTAGACGGCTTGCAGGAAATCACAGCAGAGGTACCCAGCGCTGAAATGCTTAAATATGCAACAGACCTTCGCTCTATTACCCAGGGCAGAGGCAGCTTCACAAGTGCATTTGCAAGATATGAAGAGGTTCCCGCCAGTGCAAGCGCAAAGATCATAGAGGATGCAAAGAGACGTATGAAGGAAGAGGAAGAATCATAATCTGCCTTTTACCAAAAAGCCTTTATGTATTGGGTTTAATAAAAACAAAAAGGATAACGAAGTTTTTCGTTATCCTTTATTTTATTTTTTGGGGTTGTTTTGATTTGCGCATATTACGTTCAGCTGCCGGACAGTGTGGTAAAAACAGGCTGTTGGTGAATAAAAGGCCCTGTGTCTACCGGCGTGGTGATTATAGGCGGGGGAGACCTCCTTTAACCGGAGGGGGCAACAATTCTCCACAAAATACAGTGAAATTAACATAGTTTTAATTGACATAATATATGAAAAGTGTTACCATATATCGTGAAGTATAATGTGCTTTAGGCTTAATAAAGCAGACTTATCGGAGAAGGTATGAGCGGTAATTTCAGAAGAAGAAAAATTGTAGAGTACGTTCAGCGTTACGGTAAAGTAACGTATGATCAGCTTTGCCGTTATCTTGAGGATGTTTCGGAAATGACCATACGTCGAGATGTTGCGCAGCTCGAAAAGGAAGGCCTTATCGTAAAGATAAGAAACGGTATAAGAAATCCTGATGGTATAGGCTGGGCAATGGAGCCGAAATATAAGCTCAGGCAGCAAACCAACGTTGTTGCAAAAAGGGCGTTGGCAATAGGCGTTTCTGAAATGATAAAGCCCGAAATGAAGCTGTTTTTTGATGCCGGCTCAACTCTGCTTAAGCTTGCCGAAATAATGCCTAACGACTATTATCACATTACCACATCCGCTCCCGCAACAGCCAACGAGCTTTTAAGGCGTGTAAAAATAGACGTTGAAATGCTTGGCGGCCTTTATTCAAGAAATACCTTTTCTATGACAGGAGAGCCTGCCGTAAGCTATGTTAATATGCTCAGCGCAAATTATTTTGATATGGCGATTATGGCAACCTCAGGCTTTTCGTTTGAATATGGCTTTTCTTGCGGAAATGAATACGATGCAGAGCTTAAAAGGGCCGTTATGAAGAAGGCAAAGAAGGTAATGATGCTTCTTGATGAATCAAAAATAGGAAAGAATATGTCTTATCAGTTTGCAACGTTGAACGATATAGATATTCTTGTTACGGAGTGTACTTTTACAGACGATCAGCGTATGGAAATAGCAAACTGCTCTGTAGAATACAGATATGTGGATGCTTCCATAGGAGATAATCAATAAATAAAAATAATCCTCATTGTGAAAGGAAGAGTTTTAATATGAACACAAAAGCAGTAAGACTGTACGGCAAAATGGATTTAAGGCTTGAGGAATTCGAGCTTCCTGAAATAAAGGATGATGAGATTTTGGCTCACGTTATTTCAGACTCACTTTGTATGTCTTCAAATAAGGCGGCGCAGCAGGGTGAAAACCATAAAAGGGTTCCTGATAACGTAGGTGAAAATCCTGTTATAATAGGCCATGAGTTCTGCGGAGAAATAGTAAAGGTTGGCGCAGATTGGCAGCATAAATTCAAAGCAGGAGATAAGTTTGTTATACAGCCCGCCCATAACTATAACGGAACACTTGATGCCCCCGGCTATTCATACGCATATTGCGGCGGCGATGCAACATACGTTATTATTCCAAGGGAAATAATGATAATGGATTGCTTGCTTCCTTATAATAATGACGTATTTTTCTACGGCTCACTTTCAGAGCCTATGTCCTGTATTATCGGTGCTTTCCACGCAAACTATCATACAACCGCAGGTAAATATGTTCACGATATGGGCGTTGTTGAGGGCGGAAAAATGGCGCTTCTTGCCTCAGCAGGTCCTATGGGCATCGGCGCTATCGATTATGCTGTTCACTGCGACAGACGCCCATCTCTTCTTGTTGTAACAGACGTTGACGACGGCAGATTGGCAAGGGCGGCAGAGCTTGTTTCCCCCGAGGAAGCAAAGCGCATGGGCGTAGAGCTTAAATATATCAACACAGGCAAGGTAGAAAACCCTGTTGAGGAGCTTATGAATGCCTCAGGCGGGGAGGGCTACAACGACGTGTTTGTTTTTGCTCCCGTTGCTCCTGTTGTTGAGCAGGCAGATAAAATTCTTGCCAAGGACGGATGTCTTAACTTCTTTGCAGGTCCTACAAACACAGAATTCTCTGCATCACTTAACTTCTACAACGTTCACTACAAGGCAACTCATATAGTAGGAACAAGCGGCGGTAACACAGATGATATGCGTGAGGCTATTTCTATGATGGAGCAGGGCCTTATTAACCCCGCAGGTATGATAAGCCACGTTGGCGGCCTCAATTCCGTTCCTGAAACAACGCTTAACCTCAACAAGGTAAGGGCAGGCAAGATGCTTGTGTACAACAATATCAATATGCCTATGACAGCTATTGCAGATTTTGAGGAGCTTGGCCGCAGCAATAAGATGTTTGCAGACCTTCATGAGATAGTAAAGAAAAACAATTTCCTCTGGTGTCCCGAGGCAGAAAAGTACTTGCTGGAGCATGCAGAGAAAATCTAAAGGGAGCATTATGAAAAGACTGCGTAAAATACTTGCCTGTGTGCTGATGTGTGTTGTATGCTTAACTATGCTTAGCGGCTGTAAAAGTATTTTTGATTCCTTCAGTTTCGTACTCGACTTTGAAAAATTCGGTGATTTTTTTGGGAGTACAGATTCTGTGGGCGGTCTTTCATGGCCTCAGAAGGGCGTGTTTTCCGAAATTCCGCAATTTAACAGCGGTGTTATAACTCATCACCTGGACGACGGGGAAGAGGGTATACTTTGTATTACCTCTGCGATTTATGCAGACGTAATAAGCTATATATCCACTCTGGAAGCCGCAGGCTTTGATGAGGAATCCGATGTAATCATAGGTGAAAAAAACGTAATATTTACTGCAAGGAAGGGTACGTTGTCATTAAGACTGACCTATACTATATCGGATAAAAAAATGGATATTACGGTGAGCTATTAAGGTGAAAAATATATTCCGCTTCAAAAAAGTATTTGTTCCGGCTGTTGTGCTTGTGTGTATCGTACTATCCTTAAGCGGTATTACAGCCTATGCAGAGGATAATGTTGTAGGCGGCTACCGCGGGGTGGTAGAATCCCTCGACGGAATCGCTACAATAAGAGATGCTATTACTGTTAAGGATGAAAACGGTAATGATAAGGTTATGTCCCAGATATATTATCCCGAGGAGGGTGTTGGTCTGGGGGACGGTGATACGCTTTGCTTATCCCAGGACTCGTTAAGTAACGTTATCCTGTTTGACGGCAATATCCCCGGCGCATACGTTAGTATGAAGGGCGCATCATTAAGGGTTTCAGCAAGTGAGTATAGGCTTATCCAGGGTGTTATGCTTATTGAAGCAATAAATGATATTGCTGTTACGTCAAAAACACAAACCCTGCGCTTAAACTCAGGGGACGTAGCTCTTTTACACGTGGACGGATACGGCAACGCCTTTAATTATTGCATAGAGGGTAGTGTAGATATCCAAAGCACGGGCAAGAAGAATGCCACCCTTATTGAAGGGGAGTATGTTGCTGTTACCGTCAAGAGAGATCTTAAAGAAATAAGACCTTACGGGAATGATGAAATAAAGGATATTACAATGCCTCAAAAGGGCCCTGAATATATTTCTTCAATAGAAAACCCCATTTCTATGGTTGCTCTTGATGTTACAGAGCTTGAAAAGATGCAGGTTATTACCTTGGATGGCAAGCTTGAAAACGGTGTTATTGAAGGCTTACATACAAATACGCTGTATCTTGTAAGTGCATCATCCACTATCGGCCATACGGTATACGTTGATTTTAAGCCCGATGAGGCGAGGGTTATTACGCTTACATCCCTGCTTGATATAGATAAGGATTCCTATAAAAGTAAAAGAGCGTTAAAGGCTTACGTAGACCAGGCAATGTCCCCCGGGGATGAACTGTATATCTATATAACTACGGCAGATGAAGGCGTAGAGGCTCTTACACTTAAGTACGATAAAAACAGAACAATATACGAAAGGTCCTATCAGCTTTTCAAATCACTTTTGTTGCCTGCAGGAATTGCCTTTGTATTGCTTATAATAGTATTGGTGATTACGAATAAGAAAAAGAAAACCGCTCTTGAATGGGAGGAATCAGTTAAGCGCGAGGCACATAAAAACAAGTAATAAAGTTAAATAAATTAAAAGCCTGAATGTTTTTCATTCAGGCTTTTTTGTGTACGTATTTTTGTGTATTATGCCTCGAAAAGCTCGCTTTCAACAGCTGCACAAAGTGCATGGTAAACGGGGAGAGTAAGCTCCTGTACGGCAAATGTTTCTGCCTGGGGAAGATTAAGGCATACTGTGCTGAGCTCGAGGCATTTACCGCCCTTGCAGCCTGTTATGGCTATAGTGTTTACACCCATAGCATCTGCAACCTTTATTGCATTGACAACGTTTTTGGAATTGCCTGATGTGGAAAGAGCAATCAGTGTATCACCGGGCCTTGCATATCCGAATACCTGCTGTGCGAAAACTGCCTCGGGGGAATTGTCGTTAGCAACCGCTGATATAATACCGCTCTGGCTTACAAGGGATATTGCAGGTAATGCGCCCTGGAGAGTTGCCAATATATCCTCATCTATATCCTTTATAAACTTCTTATCGCTTCTGTTAACTCTTCTGTGGAGGATAAAGCCCTTCATAAGCTCGCCTACGATATGCTCACTGTCTGCTGCGCTTCCGCCGTTTCCGCATACCATTACAGTACCGCCCTTGGAGCATGTATCCATTAAAATATCAAAGGCCTTTGATATTTTGGGTTCCATTTCCTTTAAGGAGGGATATGTCCCATATAACTGATTAAAAATGTCTGTTGTTCTTTGCTTCATATAAACACCTCTTATTTATTTGAAAAGTAGTGGGCCACAGCAAGTGCAGCGTAATCTCCGATTTGCTCGCCTAAGCCTACGGGAAGTATTTTACATACGTTGGATGAGAGGGAAAGAGCCTCACGCTTAATAGCCTTTTCCATGCTTTCACGAAGTAAATCCTCGCATCTGTAAAATATACTGCCTATAACTATTTTTTCAGGGTTCAGTATATCTATAAGAACGGAAAGACCTCTGCCTAAATATTCACCAACCGTTGCGTATATTTCCTTTGCAGTGGTATCTCCCTCTCTTGCAGCCATGGCAACGGTTTGGGCTGTTATTGTTACAAGGCCGTTTTCATTGGGGCAGAATGAAGGCTTTATACCCTCCTGAAGCTTCTGTCTTGTTACGGTCTGTGCATAGCGGGCAATTCCGCCGCCGCTGCAAAAGCCCTCAAAGGAGCCTGCTTTACCGTAGCCCACAGGCCCTGTTGCCTCCATTCTCATATGACCGACCTCACCTGCAAGGCTGTTCGTACCGCTGTACAGGCGTGAATCAAGTATAAGCCCTGCGCCCATTCCTGTACCGAACGTAAGAAAAATCATATTCTTTGAGCCCTTACCTGCGCCGTAAAGCCATTCTGCAAGGGCGCCTGCATCTGCGTCGTTCGAAAGGCTGCTTGGTATGCCTGTTGCCTTGGTAACGATTTTACAAATTTCAATTCTGTCCCAGCCGGGAAGATTGGGGGGGGAGAGTATAAGCCCCTTTTCTCTGTCTAAGGGCCCTCCGCAGGAAATACCTATACTTTTGATATCGTATGATTTCTTGAATTCGTTTATTTTATCCGTTATTCTGTTCAATATGGCCTCAGGTGTACCCTGTGTTGGAAAGGCAAATCTTTCGTATATTATTATGCTGTTATTTTCATTTACAGAGCCTATAATAACTGCGCACTTTGTACCGCCAACGTCTATTCCTGCTATGTATTTTTCCATAAATATTTTCCTTTGCATATATCAAAGGCTGCCAAACGGCAGCCTTGCTTATTACTTAAGCTCGATAACTACTCTTCTGTACGGCTCGTTGCCTTCACTGTGTGTAGTTACGTATTTGTCGTTCTGAAGAGCTGTATGAATTATTTTTCTTTCATAAGAATTCATAGGCTCAATAACAACTCTCTTTTTTGTGGAAACAACCTTATCTGCAAGATTGTCTGCCAATCTTGTTAAGGTTTCCTCTCTCTTACGCAAATAGTCCTCTGTGTTAAGTATAACCTTAAGCTTTGTTTCAGAAATACGGTTTACGTAAAGGCTGAGAAGATACCTTATAGAATCGAGTGTTTCACCGTGCTTGCCGATAATAAGGCCCATGTTATCTCCCGCAAGCTCAACTATAAGGAGAGTATCCTCAAGGCGGGATGTAACGGTTGCCTTGATGCCCATTTTTTCAATAAGGCCCTCTACGTAATTCTGAGCTACGTCTGATATTTTAAGCTTAACAGTAGCGCGTATTCTTGCTTCTTTTGAACCGATTATACCAAGGAAGCCCTTTTCACCCTGCTCTAAAACCTCGATGTCAAGGTTATCTCTCCTTGTGCCAAGCTGCCCTACGGCAGCGGTTATTGCGTCTTCTACAGTCTTTCCTGTTGTTTCAACTGATTTTAACATACTCTATTGAACCTCCACAGTTGTTATAAAACAGATTTTTCTGCTGCTGCTTTTTTCTTTTTATTGTTTTGAATCCACTGCATAACAAGAGTTTGTGCAATCTGGATAAGGTTTGCCAATACCCAATATATTGCAAATGCAGAGTTGTACATTGCGCAGAAATACAGGGACATGAAGGGAAAAATCTTATTCATAAGACCCATAGTATTCTGGTTGGGGTCGGCATTGGATTTGCTCTTTTTGGGAGTTGTAAGCCATGTCTGGAGATACGTTGTTACACCTGCAACAACGGGCAATACAAACCAGCCGTTAGCCAAGGCGTTTGTAAAGCTGAAGGCTGTTTTTGCGCCGAGAATTGTTTTAAGAGGTGAATCTGCTATCCAGATGTTCTTTATCCAAAGGAAGTTACAGCCTGTTTCCTTAATTGTCTGCATAGCCATGTCGGAATCAACGGCCTTGATTGCGTTTATGAGAATATCATATTTTTCCTGTGAAATAATAGAAGGGAATGCAGACATATTCTTTGCAAGCTCACCACCGGGATTGTTGAAGAGGGTGGGAAGAATATCCTGGAAGGAAACCTTGATGTTGCCTGCGGCAACTGCATTATCAACAAGGGTCTGAATCTCTGCAAGGAGCCCCTCCATTGAGCCGTCTGCATTGATAAGTATAGTCTTCAAAAGCTCGAAATGGTTTTCTGAAGCGATTTTTCTCAATGCGGCGAAGAGAAGGAACAATACGGGAAGAGTTATGAGAAGGGGAAGACATCCGCCGAAGGGGCTTACGTTGTTGTCGCGGTAAAGCTCCTGTATTTTTCTGTTCTTTTTGTCCGGATCGTTTTTGTATTTTTCGTTGATTTTTTGAATCTGCGGATTAAGGGACTGTATTTTGGAGGTGGATTTCTTTGATTTGATATCCAGGGGCAAAATAAGAAGCCTTACGCAAAGGGTAAATAAAATAACGGCTATACCGAAGTTACCGGTGAGGCCATAAAAAAATTCAATTACAGTACTTAAAAACTGTACGATTGCATTCCACATTAGGGGAAATCCTCCTGAAGATTACTTTAGCGGATCATATCCGCCTTTTGAAAAGGGATTACATCTGAGTACACGCCAGGCAGACAACGCAAAGGCTTTGAAGAAATTATAACGAGTAAAGGCCTCTATGGCGTATTCAGAACACGTTGGAGAGAATTTACAGCTTTGAGGTAATGCGGGGGAAATATGCTTCTTATAAAAACGTAAAAGCGCAAGCATTAATTTATTCATAAAATTATGCCTGCCTTTTTCAAAAGATATTCCATATCGCAACAAAGCGCGGCGAAGGATGGCTCTGTTTCAAAGCTCCTTACAATAAAAACAACAGATACATTGCGTGTTGCCCTGCCGGCAAAACACATAAGAGCTTCCTTTAATCGCCTTTTGATTCTGTTACGTACAACAGCGTTGCCTACCTTTTTACTCAGAGAAAAACCTGCGCAAACAGTACCTGCAGTATCCTTCAATACTGTGCACTGTTGCTTTGAGGGGGCAACAAGCATAACAAGCGAACGCGTACGGTAGCTTGCTCCCGTTTTGTGTATGCGCGAAAAATCTCGATTACTTTTTATCGGAATAAAATTTCTCACATAACACCTCTCTGAAAAAAAGATTCATAATCACAATAAACGGAACAGACAATGGTTAAAAAGCTGCTCCGTTTGAAAATGCGAAATATATTAAGCGCTGAGTTTCTTTCTGCCTTTTTGTCTTCTTCTCTTCAAAACGAGTCTGCCGTTTTTGGTGCTCATTCTTTTTCTGAAGCCGTGCTCCTTGCTTCTCTGTTTCTTCTTGGGCTGATATGTCATTTTCATAAAAACGACCTCCTATATAGTATTAAAAATTACTGCTCATAAAACGCGCTTACCAATTATATAATATATTATCTGTTTTGTCAATACGAAAATTGGAAAAGATGGGATAAAGAATAAAAAAACACCGCTGATTTTTGGGTCAGCGGTGCTTAAATTACCTATAAAGATTTAGGGAAGAACCTTGAACTCCTTATTTTCAAGGGGAGCTGCGTGGTAGTTTGTGTAGTAATCCTTATCGTCATTGGAGTATGTACCGAACTCAATGATTACAGCGCCCTCGGGGCCTGCCTGGAACCAATGAAGGTCGTCTGCGCCCATGTGGTAGTTGCTGCCTGCCTTGATTATTGATTCATAAACGCAAGCATAATATTCCTTGTTTGCCTCGGGAAGCTTTGCAGCAGGTGTTTCCGGCTTGGGAGCTCTCCAGAAGTAGTTGTGGTAAAGATAGAACTCACCAAATGCGCAGTGAAGGGTTTTTGCCTTACCGGGCTTACCGTCTACTATGGGGTGGCGATGCTCAGGGTATGTCTGGCCGGGAAGAAGGGCGATGTATTTGCCTGAAATCTTGGGTCCGTTGAACAGTGTAATGTACTGTGCGCCTTCTGCGTAAATATCGCCAAGACCGAAATCGGTAACAACGAGGCTTTCCTTGTTTTCTTCTGAAAGAAAGAGGCCTGCTTTAGCAAAAAGCTCAAGTGCCTTTGCTTTTACTTCATTGATAATTGCGTCTGTCATAAAATTCAGATCCTTTCTCTTGCAAGGAGAAGAAGCCCTCTCCTATAAGTGATAGACCGCGTAAAACAGTCTTATTGACTATATTGTATATCGAAAATCAAATTCTGTAAAGACAATATTTTTACTTTTGTATTAAAAAGAAAAAGAGGTGTAAAACACCTCTTGATTTTGTTGATTATTTGGAATTGATAGCCTTTTTTACAATGGGGGCTACGAATATTGCAATTCCTGTACCTATAAGTGCAGTGAAAAGCTGGGGCCATGTAAACATTGTAGTAAATTTTGCTGCCTGGGCCTGGGGGAGGTTGAGAAGGGGAACGAGTATAACAACGATTCCAAGCCACAGCGCTGCGAATTTTGCGCCTGCAGAAACTATGGCGCCGCCTGCTGAAATAAAAATGTTTTTGAGTGAATATTTTTTAGCTGCCTTGTTTGCAATAAGCCAGAGTATGGTTACAAGAACGATATTTCCCAACGCGATCATAGGCGTAAACCAAATGATTGGAGGAGCAATACCGAAGAGTAATGCAAAGAAGGGAGAAATTGCTGCTACTGTAAACCCACTCCAATATCCGGAGGTAAGTGCGGCAAGTGCCAATATAAAGTTGACGCATGAGCCTGTAACTAACTGGCTCATAGGCTTTGTAACGTATTGCAGTGTAACTAAAAGTGCTGTGAATATTGCGGTACGTGTTATCCACAAAATTTTGCTTTTCATATATTGTATTTCCTTTCGATATATACCCCGGTAACGTATTTATTATCGCGGTACTTTTATTTTTTATTTATTTATGGTAAAATCATATCGTATAAGCATTAAAAAGTATGTTGCCATAGCAACAAAAACAAAAAATATTTGGTATAGGTGGAAGCGGTGCAGTACTGTAAAGAGGTGTTTTCAGAGTGCAGTCTTTTTAACGGGATAAATAATCCCGTTGAGCTTATGCTTCCCATACAGGCAACACGGCGTGTGTATCACGACGGGGAGATTGTTATAAGCCTCGGGTATCCTGTGGAATATTTCGGCATAGTTTTAAGAGGCGAAATAATCGGTGTAACCTATGATGAGGAGGGTGAGATGAGCGTGCTTGCCCGCCACGGCAAAGGTAACGTTGTAGGTGAGATTCTTGCCTGTACACAGGGCGCAAAAAGCCCTGTAGAGGTTGTTGCCAGAGGTGAAAGTGAGCTGTATCTTATAAAATATGATAGCCTTTTTTCACCTGATTTAAGCAGAAATCCCGAATATACCGTTTTTTTGAAAAATCTTATGAAAACCATATCAAGGCAATATTTCGATCTTCAAAAAAGGTCGTCGTATTTGCGTATGGTAAGTCTGAGAAGAAAGATTATTACCTACCTTAAGGATTATCCTCATACACAGGGGGAGTGGTTTGAAATAAAATTCTCACGTGAGGAGCTTGCAGGGTATCTCGGTGTAAACAGAAGCGCTCTTTCAAGGGAGCTTTCCAGAATGAAGGATGAAGCGCTTATAGATTATAGCGGCAGGCGCTTTAGGATAATGGGAGAATAAAATTGAGAAAAGTAAAAATAATCTGTATCGGAAAACTTAAGGAATCCTGGTGGCAGAATGCATTTACCGAATATGAAAAAAGGCTTTCGGGCTTTTGCTCATTCGAGCTTTGCGAGCTTAACGAGGTAAGGCTCCCGGAGGACCCATCCGAAAAGGAAATAAATGCAGCCCTTAACAAGGAGGCTTCGGATATACTTTCCAGAATAAAGCCGGGGGACAGGGTTGTTGCTCTTTGCATAGAGGGTAAGGGAATGTCCTCGGAGGAATTTTCCCGTATGATAATAAAGGAAAGCTCTGTGGCCGGGGCATTGGTGTTTATCATAGGCTCATCCTGCGGAATGGCAAAGGCAGTAAAGGACAGGGCGGATATAAAGCTTTCGTTTTCAGGGATGACGTTTCCTCACCAAATGATGAGGGTCATACTTGCGGAGCAGATATACAGAGGATTTACAATTTCCGAAAACAGAAAATACCATAAATAAGAAAAGCTTTGGAGGAAAGGCATATGAAATACGAATACATAACAAGAGGAACGTGCTCAAGGAAAATAATCGTTGATATAGAAAACGATGTTATCAACGGCGTTGAATTCATAGGCGGCTGCAGCGGTAACACCCAAGGCATTATGAGCCTTGTAAGGGGTGCAAGTGTAAGTGAAACCATTGAGCGCCTCAGGGGTATAGACTGTAACGGTAAGGGTACAAGCTGCCCTGACCAGCTTTCAAGGGCGTTGGAGGCAGCGCAAAAAAAGCAGATCGGCTGATAAAAGGAGCATAGCGTGAAAAAATATTTTTTCACGCCAAGAAAGGAAGGCTTTCGACAAATGAAAGCCAGGGTTAGTTATATGAAAAAAAATAATTTTATGCGAATTTTTGCCTTAATTCTTGTGTTGGCGCTTGTGCTTGTGCCCACATTATCCGCCTTAGCTGATGCGGGCTGGGGTACGGATTACGGCGGTTCATCAGGCGGTGATTTTGATTTTGACTTTGATTTCGGTGGTTCCGACGGCGGTGATTTTATATTCATCGGCGGAGACGGTATGTCTGTTGGCGGTATTGTCGTATTTATTATTGTAGTGATACTGATTATTGTGTCCAGAAGCAAGGCGGCAAAAAACAGAGGAAATGCAGGATCCCATTATCAGCCTGTGAATAATTTTGCCGATATCGGAGACAGCGTAGAGGCAACGATAAGAGAAAGAGATCCCGAGTTTGTAAAGGATCAGTTTCTTTCCAACGTTGAAAAGCTTTACGTAAAAATTCAGTACGCATGGACGGAGAGGGATTCCGATAAAATGCGACCCTTTGAATCCGATGCGCTTTTCAACAAGCACAAAACACAGCTTGAGGAAATGCTCAGGGATAAAAAGATAAACGTAATGGAGCGTATATGCGTAAATCAAAGCTATATATGCGGATACAGAACAACTCCCGAGTTTGAATACGTAGAGGTTTACTTAAACGCCCAGTTCGTGGACTATATAATTGATGAGGACACGAGGAAGGTGCTTAACGGCTCACCCGACAGGCTTATACATTCAACCTACAAGCTTACTATGGTAAGGGGGGCGAACGTGCTTACAAATCAGAGCGATACGCTTACCACAGTAACCTGCCCTAACTGTAAGGCAAATATAGATATTACCGCAACAGGTAAGTGCGAATACTGCGAAACCGTTGTTACAACCAGCGAGCATTGCTGGGTTCTTGACGATATAGATTATATTTCTCAAAGATAAAAGGAGGAAAAAATGGGTTTATTAAAAATGGCATTTGGTGCAGCTGCATCAACTCTTGCAGATCAGGTTCTTGAATATTTTTACTGCGATTCCCTTGAAGACGGCGTTTTGATGCGCAAGGGCAGTAAAAAAACGAAAAGCACAAATTTTGCTTCGTCAAACAGAGGCAGCGAAAACATAATATCAAACGGAAGCGTTATTGCTGTAAACGAGGGCCAGTTTATGGTAATCGTTGAGGACGGAAAAATAGTTGATTTCTCCGATGAGCCCGGCGCATATAAGTATGACAAATCCACAGAGCCCTCACTTTTCTACGGCGGCTTCGGCAAGGGTCTGCTTGCATCCTTCAAAACCTTCGGTAAAAGGTTTACCTTCGGCGGAGAAACTGCAAAGGATCAGCGTGTTTATTATATAAACAAAAAGCTTATTACAGGCAATAAGTTCGGTAGCAGAGCCCCTATTGATTACAGAGATATGGAATTCAACCTCTCTATAAGGCTTGCCTGCCACGGTACGTACGTATATAAAATTGTGGATCCCGTTGTATTCTACACACAGCTTTGCGCTAACGTGGAAAGCGAATACAGGGTAGAGAGTATTCAGACACAGTTTAAGTCTGACCTTATGTCCGGCCTTGCACCTGCCCTCCAGAAGCTTGCCCTTCAGAGAATCCCCTACGATATGCTTCTTGCATGCGGTGATCAGGTTACCAACGCAATTAAAGAGGTTCTGTATAATGAATGGGAGGTAAAGGCGGGTATAAACGTAGACAGAATCAGCCTTGAGGTGATTTCTCCCATTGAGGATGAAAACTATAAGCGCCTCCAGCAGTTCCAGGCGGCACGTGTGTATGCAGATCCCAATATGGCACAGGGCGCGAAAACGGGCGCACAGGTTGAATGGATGCAGGGAATGGGTGAGGGCGCTGCCAAGGGCTCCGGTTCAGATCCTATGAGTGGTGCTATGGGCATGATGGCGATGGCTATGATGAACAATATGATGGGCAATAACCCCGTTCAGCCTCAGAATGCCGCATCATCCGTAAACAGCTGGAAATGCTCCTGCGGCAAGGATAATACGGGTAAATTCTGTATAGAATGCGGAAAAGCAAAGCCTGATGCAAGCGGTACCCAGGCAGGTGCTAATACTGCGTGGGTATGTGAATGCGGTGCAACCAATAAGGGTAAATTCTGCAGTGAGTGCGGAAAGGCAAAGCCTGTCGTTAAAAAATATGTCTGCGATAAGTGCGGATGGAAGCCTGAGGATGGGCAAAAGCCTCCGAAATTCTGCCCTGAATGCGGAGATCCCTTTAATGACGATGATATTGTTTGAGTAGTTTTTAGGTAAACAAGAGAAATATAAAGCCCGGCGAAAAATTCGTCGGGCTTTTTTCAAAAAAAGCAAAAAAAGGTGTTGACAATATAAAAGAATAGGAGTATAATACCCTTGTTTTTTGGATGTCTGGGTGTAGCGCAGCTTGGTAGCGCGCTTGAATGGGGTTCAAGAGGTCGGGAGTTCAAATCTCTTCACCCAGACCAACTTTAAGTCGTTTTTATCGCAAGATGAAAACGGCTTTTTTATTTTTGAAATCAGAAAGTTATAAAAAAGGGTGTACCGCTTGGTACACCCTTTGTCTTTGTATTATATTATTCGTTTGTGGCCTTGGCCTCTTCATTTTCATTCTTTTTATTGATAATAACACCAAGCTTGTCCATACCCATCGCAGCAGCAAAGCCTACGGCTGCACAGACAATGCAAACAAGGATTTCAACAATACCATTGTATGAACGGGGCACTATCATTATAGCGGATGCAGATACAAGGCCTATAACAATGTGTGAAATTATGGAATATTTTTTTTCGTAAAGCGTATTTACCCCTCTTGCCAATGCCAATGCGGAGGCTACAATACCTACACCCAGAGGAATAATAACGTCAAGAGCGAAATTTGCAATTCCCGACGTCATAGGCTGGTAAAGGCCGATGAAGATAAGTATGGATGATGATGAAAGGCCGGGAACGATAAGGCTTAAGCCCCAGATAACACCGCAGAAGAAATACCACCAGATATTAGGGGTAATAGACATAGACGTAAGCGTTTCCATTAAGATAAGGAATACCGTAAGCCCTATAAATGACGCTATCATAGCAACGTAAGAGCCCTTTGTACGGCCCTGTAAGCCTGCCTCCTTGTAAAGAGAGGGGATAGTGCCTGCAATAAGGCCGAAGAAAAGGCAAACCATATATTGGGGAGATGTTTCAAAGAAATACTCCACAAGCTTTGCAAGGCCAAAAAAGCCCAGCACACCGCCTATACCTATAGGTATAAAAAGGAAAATATGCTTTTTAAGAGCCTTGAAGGGATGAGTAAAAAGCTCCATTATAGGGCGGTAAATACCAAACATTACGCATAATACGCCGCCGCTTACACCGGGCAAAATTGAACCAACGCCTATCAAAGCGCCTTGAAGCACTCTGTAAAGCCAGAAAAGAATTTTTTTGAACATAGCCTTCTCCAATACTGTATTACGTTATTTTATGAAAGTTATCTAAAACAAATAACCAATTCATTATAGCATTTTAAGGGTAAAAGTCAATGAGGGCGCTTTATTTTTCCTCCAGCACATCCATAGGAAAATATGCCGTTTCATATCTGCCTGAAAAATCCCTTTTTGAGCCTTGATAAGCAACGAATATTCGGTTGCTTTTATTAAGTATTGCAACCTTGATGCCCTCGCCCCCTTTGGTAAAGTAAACCATTGCCTTTTTGTGCCTTGGGTCATCCCTTCTTATTTCCTTTGGTATCTGTGAGGATGCGGAGGATGCAAGGAGGTCGCACAGTATTTTTTCACGCAGTAATTCCTTGTCGCAGATTTCACCGAAATAATTGTACACCTCAACAGCGTATCGGCTAAGGCTCATTTTGTCCCCGCATACACTGTTGCCGAATTCAAAAAAGAGCCTGAACGGTGTAAACCCCGTTTCATTTATAAGATAATCAAGAGTTATAAGAAACCTTGAGCTGTTGTACAGCCTTTCGAGGGCATCCTCGCATTTTTTAAGGCTTATTACTTCCTCCTCTGAAAGCCACGGGGTGCTTGTTACCTCGTAAGGCGGCTCATTTGTGAAGGTACATGGATAATCATCACTGCTTTCACGCATTTGTGCTCCGTACAAAAGCTTTAGAAAGCCCATTTGAAGCATATTAGCCCCAAGTGAATAGGCAGTATCAAAGCTTTTTTCAAAGGATTGCATATCCTCAAATGGAAGCCCAACAATAAGGTCTGTATGTATGTGCATATTTCCAAAGGATATAAGCCTTTTTATATTCTCCGTAAGCCTTTGGATATTTGTACTTCTGTGTATAGCCTTAAGTGTTTCTTTATTGAATGACTGTATTCCGATTTCAAGCTGCACAGCCCCTTTTGGCATTTGTGAAAGTATATTAAGGGTGCTTTCCTTTAATATGTCTGCGGCAATCTCCATATGAAAGCATACACCGTGGGGTATTGTATTACCGTAGTTATCCTTTATAAACGTAAGTATTTCGTTTGCGTGGCTTTCCACGGCGTTAAATGTCCTGTCCACCAGCTTTACTGTTTGTGTGGAACTGTTTGCCAGGGTGAGTATATCTCTCTTAACCCTTTCCATAGGGAAGAGCTTTAATTTGCCCATACCCCCCGAAAGGCAAAAGGCGCAGCTGAAGGGGCAGCCTCGGGATGTTTCAAGGTAGCATATCCTGCCCTGTAAGGCTTTAAGGTACGCCTCGTTATACGGAGAGGGAGGAATTTCATCAAATATTTTATCCTCCGTGGAGCATATACTGTTACTGTGCCGATATGAAAGGGATGGGACAGCCCTTATATCGCCGTTTTCACATAGCGCATCAATAAGCAGGGGATAAGTAAACTCACCCTCCCCCGAAAGAACGAAATCTATAAATTCGTATTTGGAAAGTATATCCTCCCTGCGATGCGCCACCTCAGGTCCGCCGAGTATTATAGTACAGCTAAGTGCGGCCTTTATTTTTTCGCAAAGTAAAAGGGTTTTGGTAATGTTCCAGATATAGCAGGAAAATGAAACAGCGTCAGGTGAAAGGGATATTATTTCCTCTGCGTAGCTATCAATGTCTGAATTGATGGTCCCCTCGAATATGCTGTAGGAAACAGGGGATACAGAATACTCATCTATCCCCGCCGCAAGACACCAGGGGGCGCTTGACATATGCACGTACTTTGCGTTTAAGCAGCCTATAACAACCTTCATTTTTCACCCGAATAATATTTTTTAATCATTTTATCATAAGAAATAGCCTGTGTAAACGGGGAAATAGCGGTTAAATTTACCTTACCGTTGTTGACAAAAAATGGGTGTAATCTTATACTTATTATAGTATCTCATTAGAATCTGATTAAGGAGCATTTATTATGGCATGGGATTTTACGTTGGCAAATTACTCGGCGGTGTGGGCTTTTCTGGTCCAGCTGGGCTTGCTGATGATGTTTTTACTGTTAGGTAACATACTTTGCCGTACAGTTCCCGTTTTCAGCAGATGCTTAATTCCTTCTGCTTTGCTGGGCGGTACGATGCTTTTGGTTGTGAATTTTGTTCTCAAGCAATTCAATATCGTTTTGGTAGATAACCGTATTATGCAGATTATAACCTATCACTGTCTTGCAATAGGATTTGCTGCCATGACGTTGAAAACAGAAAAAAGCACTCACAAAACCAATAAAGCACAGGTGCTTGAGTTTGGCGCACTTCAGGGCGGAACGTACATGCTTCAGGCATGTGTAGGTTTGGCTATCACCATAGCTCTGTTTTTGATTACACGCCACGGCGGAAAGGTAATATCCTATATAAGCGGCTTGCTTTTACCCTTGGCCTACGGTCAGGGTCCCGGCAACGCTTTAAGCTGGGATATCAACTTCACAAACACACCCGCCGCTATGTTTTGGGGTAACGGAAGCTTCGGCTTATCTCTGGCATCCATAGGCTTCGTGGTAGCGTCTGTATTCGGTGTAATGTACATCAATATACAGAAAAAGCGCGGCAACCTTGTTGTTCGCAAGGGCTCATTGGCTAACGAGGCAGAGCAGAGTATTGCCTGTGCAGATGAAATACAGGATAGCGAATCCATTGATAAATTTACTCTTCAGGTTGGCTTTGTTGCCCTGGCTTATGCTATATCCTTTGGGTTTATGTGTCTTTTAGGTGTTCTTTCCAAATTTACAAACAGTATTGCCTGGGGCTTTAACTTCCTTTGGGCATCTCTGGCGGCAATGCTTATAAAGTTTGTTGTAAAGCACCTGCGCAGGCAGAAGCTTATGCACAGGGGCTACATCAACAATTATCAGATGGACAGAATTTCAGGCTTTTCCTTTGACCTTATGATAGTTGCAGGCGTTGCGGCTATTGAAATTAACGATATTAAGAACTACATTCTTCCCGTTGTAATTTTAAGTATAATCGGTGCGTTGGTAACGTACGTTTACATACGCAAGGCATCAAAGGAATGCTTTAAGGGCTTCGAGCACGAAATGTTCCTTATGAGCTTTGGTACACTTACAGGTACAGCCTCAAACGGTGTTATACTTATGAAGGAGGTTGACCCCGGACTTCGTACTCCCACCTCAAGCCTTTATATACTTTCTAACTTCCCAGCAATGGTTATGATAGCCCCCTTGCTCTTCTTATTGAGCTTTGCGGCGCAGTCGTTTATGAATGCGATTATAGCCTTTGCGGTATTCTTCCTGCTTTGGGCTGTTTACACCCTGTTCCTATTCCGCAGAAGAATATTCAGGAAAAAATATGCAGATAAGCCTGTAGTTGAATGGAAGGAAGAGGAAGAATAATAAATCGTAATATACCGAAAAAATCTTCAAAGCCCGTGGGTGTACCCCACGGGCTTTTTGCATTGGACAGGCGTTAAAATACACCAAAATAATATTGAAAAAAAGGTCGCAATATGATAAAATACCTAATTACAATGGATTAGTATTGTAATCAGATATACGTATGATTGACAGGTGTAAAATATGAAAAAAGACCTTACAATATCGGGCGTTTCCGTAAGAGAGCTTGCTAGGGAATATTCCACTCCTCTGTATGTTTACGACGAGGGTATGATGGCAAGCCGAATGGATGAGTTTACCTCAAATTTCAGGTCAGATAAGTTTAATACACACGTTGCCTACGCCTCCAAGGCGTTTCTTTGCAAGGCAATGGCAAGGCTTGTAAATAAAAAGGGCTTGTGTATAGACGTTGTATCAGGGGGCGAGCTTTATACTGTTCTTTCCGCAGGCTTCCCCGCAGAAAAAATATATTTTCACGGCAACAATAAGGCTCCTTATGAGCTTGAATATGCCCTTAAAAGCGGAGTGGGCACTATAGTTGCTGATAATATGGATGAAATACGTGATATTGCGGCTATGGCAGAGGGGCTTGATACAGTTGCTAACGTTATGCTCCGTATGAATCCCGGTATAAGCGCTCATACTCACGAGTATATAATGACCTCCGCGCCGGACAGTAAATTCGGTATGGCTCTCTGCGATATAGCAGAAATTGCAGAAGCCATAAAAGAGGCAGAAAAAACAGGTCATTTCAAATTCAAGGGCATCCATTCCCATATTGGCTCACAGATTTTTGCAAAGGATGCGTATATTGCCCAGATTCAGACAATGAGCAATTTTATCCACGACCTTGAATCTGAATACAGCCTCCCTGTAAAGGAAATCAGCCTTGGCGGTGGCTTTGCCGCATATTACACACAAAAGGATGAGCCTATTCCCGTAGATGAGGTTTGCCGTACTATAATTGCTGAATGTGAAAAGCAGAAGGATGCGTTTGCCCTTTCATTTGATACTCTTTCAATAGAGCCCGGCAGAAGCATCGCAGGCGAGGCAGGCTATACTGTGTACACAGTAGGCTACGGCAAGGTAAGTGCAGGCAAGAAATACGTATTTGTAGACGGCGGCATGGGGGACAATATCCGCCCCGCACTTTACGGCGCAGAATACAGGTGCGACGTTATATCAGAGGATGATAACGGTGAGGCTTCTGTATGCACAGTTGCAGGTAAATGCTGTGAATCAGGGGACGTTATAATAAATGCTGCGGAAATACCCAATGCAAAGAAGGGCGACCTTATACTTGTTTATACAACAGGGGCCTACGGATATTCAATGTCCAGCAATTACAACAGGCTTCCGCGCCCTGCAGTGGTATTCGTAAACGGTGCAGAAAGCCGCGTTGTTGTTAAGAGAGAAACGTGGGAGGACGTTGCCTCACACGACGTTACAGAATAAAATTTACAGAGATTTGTTTTGAAAGGAAATAAATATGATCGATTTTAAGAAGCTTGGATCTATAGTTGCGCTTGTAACTCCGTTTAATGAAGATAAAACCATTAACTTTAAGAAGCTTGACGATCTTTGCCAGTGGCACGTAGATAATAAAACAGATGCGATACTCGTTCTCGGCACAACGGGCAAAGATCGTCAAGCTTCT
>SVGI01000024.1 GCA_015056385.1 Clostridiales bacterium | reverse complement strand
CGTATGAAGAATAACTCAAAATACGTTCTTTCCAAACTTTTCTGTCATAAAAATAATGATGGTAGACTTTTTTGTGTCTACCATCATTATATCATTTCATAGTTTTATGCGTCTTTTTCGTTGTCATCCTTATATCTTAGGCGTATAGCCTTTGATGCCATATATTTGTTTTCTTCGTTTTGTACAGCGTAATGCTTTTTTGTTGTATTTACGTCTTTATGACCCAATACCGTGGCAACAAGGTATATATCACCCGTTTGATTATATAAAGTTGTGCCGTAGGTTTTTCGCAAAGAATGCGGAGAAATTCGCTTTAATGGAGTGATCATATGTGCGTATTTTTTAACAAGATTCTGTATTGCTCTGTTTGTAATACGCTTTCTTTGTCCGCTTAAAAACAGTGCTTTTTCATGGCCCTCCAGGGGCGACATATTCTTTCTGACCTCTAAATAATCCTCCAAGGCATCTGAAACCTCATCACCGTAATAAACAGTATCCTGCTTTTGACCCTTTCTTGTAATCAAAATTGCACGTTCATTTTGGTTAATATTATCGATGTCTATGCCTGTAAGCTCGCTTATACGTATTCCTGTACCTAAAAATAATGTCAAAATAGCAACGTCACGGACTATTTTAGGCCTGTTATACTTTTTTTGACGCTCGGATTGCCCATAACCGTTTTCAACGGCATCAAGAAGGTTGGCAACCTCGGCAGGGTCCAGCTTAATAATTGCTTTTTCGCGGCGCTTGGGCATTTCAACAAAGTCTACAGGATTGTGTGTAAGTTGTTTTTTGCGAATAAAATACTTATATAACGACCTTATGGCAGATAATTTACGTGCTTTTGCTTCGGCGCCGTTGTGCCTTTGGATTTCTGATGAGGCGCCCGTAGGGGTTTTATTACTGGATTCGTAATAGGTAATGTAGTATATGAATTGTTCGATTTGCTCAGAGGTAACATTATCAAGGTCCTTAAGCGTAATACTTTTTTGGGCAAATTCCTCGGTTTGCTCGCTGAGGAATTTGAAAAAGAGGCTTAAATCACGTGCGTAGCTGATACGTGTTAATTCAGTTGTACGGTTTGATATGCCTATAAAATAATTACTGCAAAAGGGAGGCAGCTGTTTAATAAGCTTGTTTAATTGGTTGATATTACTTTCCATAAAATATAATCCTTACGAATGAAGTAATGTTTTATAACTATAAAGTATTTAAGCGATAAAGCGTATTAGTTTCTTATTTAAGTTTTCGGGCAAGTTATGAGCAAATTATATACACCACGAACAATAAAATGCCCCAAAATGCGCCGTAAAAAGAGGTATATATATTATCATTGATATTATAAGTAATTATAGCATATATCTTTTCGCAAAACAATGATTTTGCGAATAAAAATACATATTACCCTATAATAAACAGAATGCAGTAAACTTCTTCTCTCCGGTGTAAAAAACGGCTTAAAATTTATAAGACAAAACGTTATTTGTTGAATGGTACCTAAAGTTATCTATCATAGCCATTGTGATTTCCTTTTTGTAGGAAACGCTTTCCTGCCAAAAATAATCATAAAGCTTTTTTTGTCTTTCATATCCTTTGGAATCTTTTTCATATACGTAAGTCAATACATCCTTGGAGCCTGTTCCCATTTTGTTTGAATATGAAAAAAGCTTATCATGAGCTCTGAACATATTGTCCGGAGGAAAATCATCAAAGAATTTTATTTCGATGTTACATTCAATACATTCGGGGCTTTCGGCGATTTTTTTTGCCCAATTTTGCAGCTGTAACGCATAGAACGCGTATTCCCCCTTTTTCATATGCAAATGCTCTTCCAGGCAGCTTATATATTGTGATTCCGGGTCCATGAGCAAAATGCGTATTTTTGCACCGATTTTAGCCATTACAGAAAGCTCGTCTATGTTATGTGATAAAAACTCAGCAGGATGGTATACCAACAGGATATCTACCTCATTCCAATAGTGCATACGGTGTATATCCATAAAGAAGCGTAATTCCTCGTTTCTTGTGTATATGTTGCTTATTCCCCAGTCTGATGCTGTCTGACGGCGTTTATCACATGCATACCAGACCATCAATATTAACAAACCGAATGAAAGGGCAATATCAATTACCGCATTTTCCTTTGTAAGTATGACCATCGAAGGAATTATTATTGCGATAACGTATATTATAAGAAATAAATTGTAGGAAATATTCTTTTTTAAGAGATTTTTCATTGTTGATATTACTCCTTTCTTATTTATTGGCCTCTGAATTTATCCAGAGTGAATTAAACAGTGATTTACAATGTTTGTAGCCTTCTTTTTTGCTGTTATAGAACAGCATAGTTTTTTCATCGCCTATATTATTGTGTATTGCAGTAAAGACAACGGATATATCATCTGTTAGAATGAATGTTTCTACGGGGTAATCCGAGTTTGATTTGATACTTATGTCAATGCCTGTTTTACTGCATTTTTCCGAAAAATCCACAATTTTACCATAAAATTCCGAATAATTTCCGTTATATGAGGCGTCAAATGTGAATTTCGATATGCTTTTTGCTGAAATGGAATCCTCACTTGGCAGTATAATTGATATAGACCTTATTTCATTGATTGATTTTTGCTCAAACAAAAATCCGTTGAGGATGTTGAATGCCTCCGGGGCACGTAACGAAAGATTAACCCTTATATTTTTTGTATTTGCAAGATAAAACTCTATATTCTTAATGTTCTTTTCGGTTTCATCAGCGCTTATAATCCCCCATCTTTGTGATAAATCGCGCTTTGTATCGAATATAAAAAACGTGACGAAGCCGATTAAAAGGAAGGTGGCAATAACAGCCTGCATCAGAGAATTTATATTTACCGCTACAAATATTGGGAGCATTACAAGGAATATATAAAGAAAAATTACTGTTTTCCTTATGTTAATCCCCTTTTTTTCGCAAAAAAGTCTTATTTTATTCATGTATATATCACCTTTCGTATAATCAATGGTTTATTCTATAATTTCGTATCCGAATTCATCAAAGAAAAATTTAAGCTCTTTGTTTATTTTTTTTCTTAAGCTGTCGGATATTTCAAAATTGTTGGTTTTGTATCCTTCCTTGGATTTCAGGTATTTTTCTATACTTTTCCTGGATTTAGAAATATCAAGGTTAAATGTGGAGTATATTTTTTCAAGCTCGTTCATTGATGAGGCTACAAAATCCTCGTACTTAATTTCGTATAGATGTCCTGGGGCAATACGCTTTTTGTCATCGAGATATTTTGTGTAAACACGCTTGTAGAGCTTTATAATCTGGTCTTCAATATAATCTGTATCCTCCGGGAAATTTTGAAGGGCAAACATAGGAAACATAAGCCTAAAAAGCCCTATGGTGGAAATAATTACCTTGTAGGGATTTCTGTAAATATGTATGAAATAAGCATCAGGATACAGCTCGCACAGCAGGTCTATTTTTGCTGTGTTGTCCGGGCTTTTGAATATCATCCTCTTCCCCTTCGAGGCGTAGGTCATTTTTTTAACCATTTTGTCGTAGGTTTTCTTCAAACGTTCCCTGCTTTTCGAAGGCATTGAGGCGTCTGTGAATGTGGTATCTATGTAGTCCTCGAATCTATCGGCAAATACAGACATATGTATTATTGCCTCGGGAATAAGGTTACCTATTGCATATACATCTTCCTGAGGAACCTGAGTGGTGTATTCAATGTTATCCATAGGCCTTTTTTCGGGTAAGACCTTTCGCTGTACTCTTTCAAGTATAGGTCCGAGAGTTAAAAAATAGTTATGTGTAAAGCTTGAAACAGAATTCATAAAACCAAACTGATTATCGTTGCACATAACGTTGAGAAGATGGGTTGTACCGCTTCTCCAATGGCCTACAATAAATACAGGCGCTTTGGAAACTACCGTTTTTTTGATTTTTCTGCCGAAAACAAGTGATTCTAAGCCTGCAAACGGAAATAAAAGCAGGGACATAAGCGAAATATTGAATGCAGAAAAACGGTAACCTTTATCTATGTGGAATTTGTTTTGTGATAATAACCTTATCCAATTATCGAATCTGCATCCCTGCAGATAGTGTGTATTTACAGAAAATTCTGAATTTTTGTTGTTATTTGCTTGCTTTGACATTGAATAATACTCCTGGATAATTCAAAATTTATTATAACATAAGGTTTGAGCTATATGCAAATAAAATACTTTTTTAATTTGAATTGAGAATAAAAATGTGTTATTATTAAAAATAAAAAACGGTGAAATATGAGAATACAGATAAAGAGTTCGAATAATAAAGCAAATAAGCTTACCTACAAGGCGATATTCCTTGCGGCGGTATGTTTGTTTGTTTTTGTGCTTGTGTTTTCTCTGGTATATATTTCCAATTATTTTTATGAATCTTATTGCTTCGAAAAGGAGCAGGAAAGCCTTTCTGTGCTCCTCGGTAAATTAAATTTTAGTGATTTTAATTCGGATTTAACGCCACCAGTATATAATACTCCCGACGTTTACCCTGTTGAAACACCGCCTGCTGTTGAAACTCCTCCGCCTATAACTCCCACTCCACCGCCTGTATACTATCCTGATTTTGAATGGCCGCAGGATATTGCAATAGGAAACAATGGTATTTTTAAGGAATATGAGGTTCTTGCAGGTATAAACAAGGATTTTAAGGGGTGGATATATGTTCCGAATACGAATATAGACTATCCCATAATGCAAGGAAAGGATAACTCCTATTATCTCAGGCGTACGTTCTATAAAACGTGGCTGAGGCAGGGTTCTATTTTCCTGGATTATCGTAACGATACGGCGTTTACTAATAATGACAATTACATTCTCTACGGTCATAATACGAAGGATGGAACCATGTTTTATGACCTCACAAAGTATAAAAACTACGATTTTTTCAAAAATAACAGGTATATATATGTTAATTCCCTGTCCCAGCAGTTTGTTTATGAGGTTTTTTCTGTTTTTATAACACCCTCAAAGGATTTTTATTATCTGTATAAAAACTTTAGTAACGACAAGCATTTTTATGATTACATTGAAAGCGTAAAGGATATTTCTATAATGTTTAACGAGGATATATCCCTTATGCCAAGCGATAGGTTGTTGACTCTCTCCACGTGTACCTATGAACGGCTTGGCAATTATAGCTTGAACAGGCTTGTTGTTCTTGCTAAGCTTGTTGACGTTCATTGATTTTATTATTCAGCAGCTTCCCTATCGTTGTATTTGCTCCTGTTTCAATATAACTTGCTAAAATCTCCGGCTCAGATATTTCACCAAGAAATTTAAGGCCGGAGTTTTTTTCGCTCGAATACACGTGATAAATGGTTAGTACCCCTTCCCTGCTTGATTTAAGAGCTTTTTTAATGCTTATATGTTCCTTGATAGCGACGTTTTTAATCTTTAATTCTGCCGATGCTTGTTTAATATACCGATATTTCTTTATTGCATAGGAATATTCTGTATTTTTGGATCTTGAACGATCGTTAAATGTAGAAAAAACAATAACAATAGAAATGAATATAACAAGCAAGGGTAATTCCCCGGTAATAAAAAAGTACACTGTACCTGCGATAAAGAATAATAATCCTATTGATAATGATATTGCGGTACATATTGAGGCTGCCTTTTGTCTTCCGCATATATACTCTATTATCGGATAAAGAATATTCATACCGTCCCACGGATACGCAGGAATAATATTTACGGCAACCAAAACGATATTGATATACGAAAATGTAAGCAACGGTATATTCTGTGTTAATCCTCCGACAGGTAAAAATATAGCGAATGTAATAAGGTTAAACAGTATGCCGGAAAGGTATAATATTATTTGGTGAGTCTTTTTTTCGATGAAGAAAGAATCTATATTTATTACCCCGCCATAAGGTCCTATGATAAAGGACTCTATTTTTATATCTAATAATCTTCCGGCAAGTAAATGACCTGCCTCGTGGATGAAAAAGGCTATAAAATACAGCAAGGATATATCAAGGGTGCTTTTATATGCAAGTATAGCCAATGAAGGTAATATAAGGCAATCTATGTAAACTGATGTGTTGAAGAAAAATCCTGTATATATCATTTTATACCGTTAATTTTATTTGATATGCTGTTAACTGCGGATTCTATATGCTCTGCAATTTTTTCTAACCACGAGCCTTCCTCTATCTTATATTCAACTGTGAAAGCATCCGATATTTTATTAAATATAGCGTTGTTTTTCGATTGAAATGACATTGTGCCGTATATACATGCAATAATAATTGCGGAGATTATACATCTAATTACGAAGGATTTAAGGTATGTACTGTTTTTGTTTATATGAATAGATTCAGTATTATCAAACGTGCTTTCCGTGTGTATGCTACCGCCCTCCGTGTTTTCCTGCGTGTCTATTTCATTATACATATTGAGCTTAAAAAATCTTTCTTCCACTGTTATTATTTCCTTTCTTTTGGCTATACTTTAATATATTTTTATGAGTATAAAATAATTCATTTATGTATTGATTTACTGTATAAATACAGATGAAAAATTATGCTTATTTCGCTTTGAAAATATATAAAATACCTATTGACATTTACAGAAAAAGTGTTATACTACGCTTGTTAGCACTCGATTAAAGAGAGTGCTAACAAACGGGCTTGAGGTGATTACTTTGAATATTGACGACAGAAAACTTACGATATTGCAGATGATAATTGACGACTATATCAATACTGCAGAGCCTATAGGTTCAAGAAGTATTTCTAAAAAATACAATTTTGAGCTTAGTGCAGCTACGATACGTAATGAAATGGCAGAGCTTGAGGAGATGGGATATCTTCACCAGCCCCACACATCTGCCGGTCGTATTCCCTCTGATAAAGCATACCGTTTTTATGTGGATAAGCTTATGAATGTTAATGCTCTTTCTGTGGATGAGGCATCAAAGCTTAAAACAATATACGATAATAAGTCCTCCGAGCTTGAATCATTGCTTACAAAGGCTGCAAGGACTATTTCGGATATTACAAACTATACGTCAATAGCAGTAACGCCAAGATTGGATAACATTATTCTTAAGAGTGTTCGTCTTATCCCGGTAGACAGCAACCTTGCTTTGCTTATTATTGTAACGGATAACGGAACTGTAAAGGACCTTCTTATAAACGTACCTGAAAACGTTACAGCAGAAGCCCTTGACAATATCTCGAGAATACTTGTTAAAAGCTTTTCAAATAAACGCTTAAGCGAGATTGATAATGCTGCAATAGAAATTCTTCAGCGCGAAATGATAAAGAATAAGGAGTTTTTTCACAGGCTTGTAGATGCTATTACAGATACAATATCCGGTGAAGAAGGCCGTACCGTTATTACGGAGGGTGTAAATAATATTCTGAACTTTCCTGAATATAAGGACGTTATTAAAGCCCAGGAGTTCTTCTCTATTCTCAAGCGCAAGGATATTTTATTTAAGATTGCCGATAATTCAACATCAGGTGTTAATGTTTATATCGGTGATGAAAATGAGTTTAGTGAAATGAAGAGTTACAGTATAATTACTGCTACGTATAATATCCATGACCGTGTTTGTGGCGCTATAGGAATTATAGGTCCCACAAGAATGGAATACAATAAAATGATTGCTGTAATGGATAACGTAGGTCGTGCGATATCAAAGAAGCTTGAATCTACGTTATTGGGTGATAATAAACAAGGAGATAATAAATGAAAAAAGACGATAAAAAGAACGATATAATCGATGAGTCTGAGGTTATTGATGAGGAGGCTCAGAACGAATGTGAGGAATGCTCACAGACAGGAGAAAAGCCGGAGGATGCACGTGTTGCCGCTTTAGAGATTAAATGTAATGAATATCTTGATATGGCTCAAAGAATCAAGGCAGACTTTGAAAATTACAAAAAACGCAACAAAAACGCTGTTACAGAGGCTTATGATGACGGTACAAATGAAACTGCTATATTGCTTCTTCCCGTACTGGACAATCTTGAGCGCGCCATGGCTGCGATGAGCGGATACGAAAACGACTCGGTTATAAGAGGTGTTGAGCTCGTTTTTAACCAGATAAAGGATGTATTTACAAAGCTTGGAATTGTTGAAATTCCTACGGATTGCCCCTTTAACCCTAATTTCCACAACGCTGTAATGCAGGAGGAATGCAGTGAGGGTGTTGAAGAGAATACGATAACTCTTGTATTACAAAAGGGATATATGCGCGGAGATAAGGTGCTTCGCTTTGCAATGGTAAAGGTTGCAGTATAATCAAATTTAACCCGTATATCGGGTAAATTATAAATAACATCGAATAATACTTAATTGGAGGTACAATTAATATGGGTAAAATTATTGGTATAGACTTAGGTACAACAAACTCCTGTGTTGCAGTTATGGAAGGCGGAGAGCCTGTTGTTATAGCTAATGCAGAGGGCGCAAGAACTACTCCTTCTGTTGTTGCTTTCGCAAAAAATGGCGAAAGACTTGTTGGCCAGATCGCAAAAAGACAGGCAATTACAAATCCCGACAGAACGATTTCGTCAATCAAGAGGGATATGGGCTCAAGCAGAAAAATAGACATCGATTCAAAGTCCTATTCTCCTCAGGAAATTTCAGCAATGGTTCTCCAGAAACTCAAAATGGATGCAGAAGCTTACCTCGGTGAAAAGGTTGATCAGGCGGTTATTACAGTTCCTGCATACTTCAGCGACAGCCAGAGACAGGCAACAAAGGACGCAGGTAAAATTGCAGGTCTTGACGTTTTGAGAATTATCAACGAGCCCACAGCAGCAGCTCTTGCATACGGTCTTGATAAGGATAACAGCCAGAAGATTCTTGTTTATGACTTGGGCGGCGGTACATTCGACGTATCTGTTCTTGAAATCAGCGACGGCGTATTTGAGGTTCTTGCTACAAGCGGTAACAATAAGCTTGGTGGTGATGATATTGATAAGAGGATTATGGATTACCTTGTAAGTGAGTTCAAGAAGGAAACAGGTATTGATCTCAGCAAGGATAATATTGCTATGCAGAGAATCAAGGAAGCGGCAGAAAAGGCAAAAATCGAGCTTTCAGGCGTTATGTCAACAACTGTAAGCCTTGCATTTATTGCTATGGATGCAACAGGCCCCAAGAACCTTGAAACAACGATTACACGCGCTAAATTCAATGAGCTTGTTGGTGATCTTATTGAATCAACAGTTGTTCCTATGCAGAAGGCAATTAAGGATTCAGGCGTAACATTTGCAGAGCTTGATAAGATTCTTCTTGTTGGCGGATCTACAAGAATTCCTCTTGTATACGATACAGTTAAGAAGGTTACAGGCAAAGAGCCTCATAAGGGAATTAACCCCGACGAATGCGTTGCAGTTGGCGCTGCAATTCAGGGTGGTGTTCTTGGCGGAGATGTTAAGGATGTTCTTCTTCTTGACGTAACTCCCCTTTCACTCGGTATTGAAACTCTTGGTGGTGTTTTCACAAAGCTTATCGACAGAAACACTACAATCCCCGCAAAGAAGAGCCAGGTATTCTCTACTGCAGCAGATGGTCAGACAAGCGTAGAAATTCACGTACTCCAGGGTGAGCGTGAAATGGCTATGTATAACAAAACTATCGGCCGCTTCTCACTTGACGGTATTGCTCCTGCTCCCCGCGGTATACCCCAGATCGAGGTTACATTCGATATCGACGCAAACGGTATCGTTCAGGTTTCTGCAGTTGATAAAGGTACAGGCAAGCAGCAGAATATCACAATTACTGCTTCTTCAAATCTTTCTGATGAGGAAATCGATAAGGCAGTAAAGGAAGCAGAGCGCTTTGCTGAGGAAGATAAGAAGAATAAAGAGGCTATTGAAGCAAAGAACCAGGCTGATTCACTTATTTACAGCACGGAAAAGACTCTTAATGAGCTTGGTGATAAGGTAGTACCTGCAGATCAGGACAAAATAAGAGCTGAAATCAGCGACCTTAAGAAAACTCTTGAGGGTGGAGACACAGAAAAGATCAAGAGCGCTACTGAAAATCTCGCAAAGGTATCATACGATATATTCGGTAAGATTTACCAGCAGCAGGGTGGCGATGCTAATGCAGCACAGCCCGGAAATGACGATAACGTTATGGATGCTGATTATGAGGTTGTTGATGACGACAAATAATCTGAATTAAGGTTAAAAACAAAAAGAGATAGATTTTATATCTATCTCTTTTTTTATTGAAAATTAACACAGTTTTTTATAGACAAAAGCTCTTCCCTGCTTTTTTTCCGTACGGACTATAATGCCGAAATGCTCGAATACGGATAATACGTACCAGGTTTTTCTAGAGTTCAAATTAAGAATCTTACATAAATCATTGGACGTGAATTCTTCGTTAAGACCCTGAGGAAGCATGGAAACAAAATACTCTCTTGAATTTATTACGGTGTATCCTATAAATTTTTCAGGTATAAGCTCGTATCTTGTGGAGCCCTTTTTGCCGTCTGCACTCCAACCGTTCAAAAGCTTGTATTCCGTAGCGTCAATAAAAAACAGCATAAGGCTTATATTAGTGCTGATATACTCCTTTATTGAAAATATTTCCCTGAAATATTCGTATATATTAAGCTTTTTTGGTGAAATACGGCTTTTTACACACTTATCCTTATTTTTAGTATCAATCCAGGATATCCTTTTATTTCTAACGACTGGTAGAATTACCAGTGTCTTTATATTGTTTTCCGTATATTTGCGTAGCTTATCTTTTAACTTAAAAAGATTACGGCTTTGTATTTCATAAACAGTTCCGTCGGTATCTATGGCGTCTGCAACAGGGCCAAAATCAAGCTTTACCTCGTGCATGGAATGATTATCTACAAAAAATGACTTTAATGCATTGTGCAGTATTTTTTCGTTATAGGTTGTAAATAAAGAATCAGTCTTATCCGCATTATTAGTGTGAATAAGACTTAAAAATAACTCATTTTCGTAGTTTGTTGCGTAATTTATGTTAATAGAATCCATCATAAAGCAGTGAAATTATTTATTACATTCCTCTAATGAGGGCATTGTATCCAAGGGTGAATAGTCCTTTATAGGGTTATCCTTTATACTAAGATGGGTTATATATACGTTATTCTTCAAAAAGCTTACATCCTTAATGTTACAGTTATTCAGAGAAAGAGTTCTAATACTTGTTAGAAATTTGAATTGCTCTGTATCGAATATAGGATTGTTGTCCAGAATAAGCGTGGAAATAGATGTAAGCTTGCGTGCGTCTATTAAGGCAACGATGCCGCAATCTGTTAAATCAACTGAATTTAATACGGCAAATTCACTTAGCTTAGGCATAATCCACTGTAAGCTACTATCCGATTTTAGTTTTAATGATCTGATGTTGAGCTTTGTAATATAATCAATTGTGGATATTTCCACGTATAAATTTACAGATTTAAGATTGTATGCAAATTGAAGACCGTATAAGGATGAAACGGGAGTATCCGTATAAGATATTTCCTCCAGAAGAAGCATATGCTCCTTTGTGAGTTCTGTATTGTTGTCAAGAGAAAGAGCTTTTTTTATTTGAGCCTCCAGCGTTTTATCTTCAATGAAGAAAATACCGTCCACAGGCTTTACTGTGGTTTGGGGCTTTGGAGTAGTGGAAGGGTCCGGTTGAATTCCCTTAAATGTAGGAACGATAAATATAAAATAAAGCGCAACAATAACTGCGAGAGCTAAAATGAATATTACACCGAATACAACCTTGTCGTTTTTCTGTTTATTTCTAAAATCCATAATTTATCCTTGCTTGTTTTTATAAAATACAATGTATATTATACACTATAAAGATATTTTTGCAAATAAATGTACATTATAATTGATTTTTATTTTGTAAAGATTTATAATAAACAGTTGAAATACATGTATGGAGGAATTCCTGTGGAATTTAAAAATTTTGATTCTGTTGTAGAACAGGTTGTTTCTATACCTCAAAGGCGAGTTGTTGCTGTTGCAGGCGCCGCTGATGCAGAGGTAATTGCAAGTGTTATTGATGCTTATGAGCAGTCTGTTGCAGAGCCTATTCTTGTTGGTGAAAAAGATAAAATAATTTCTATACTTCAGAGTATGGATAAAAATCCTGCTGATTACAATGTTGTTCAGACTATTGAAGGTATGGATGAGGCACAAACTGCCGTAGAATTGATAAAGTCCGGTGATGCTAACTTCCTTATGAAGGGTATGATTGAAACCGCATCTCTTTTAAGACCTGTTGTAAACAAGGAAAACGGTTTGCGTACAGGAGGTGTAATGTCTCACATTGCTTTTAACAGCTTTTCTACATACCATAAAATTATCGTAAATACAGATGGTGGTATGATGACATACCCTACTCTTGAACAGAAAATTGATATAGTAAAGAACGCAGTAAATACATTCCATGCTTTGGGATATGAATGTCCTAAGGTTGCATGTCTTTGCGCAATAGAAAAGGTAAATCCCAAAATGCCTGAAACCGTCGAAGCAGATGCTATCATGCGTGCTTGTGAAAATGGTGAGCTTGGCAACTGCTTTGTAGCAGGTCCTATTTCATACGACGTTGCAATGAGCGCCGATATCGCCGCACATAAGGGCTATAACTGCGAGCATTGCGGTAACTTTGATATTTTACTTGTACCCAACATACATGCAGGTAATATCCTTGGTAAAACATGGACTGTATCCTGCAAAGCAAAAATGGCGGGACTTGTAGTTGGAGCAAGAGTACCTATTGTGCTTACATCCAGAGGCTCCTCCGCTGAGGAAAAATTCCTTTCAATTTCACTTGCAGGCCTGGTTGCGGCAAGAAGTGAAGCTTAAAAATATAGTTCAGGAGTTTAATATATGAAAATTCTTTCTATAAATCCCGGTTCAACATCAACAAAGGTTGCTCTTTACGAGGATGAAAAGCAGGTTTTTGTTTATACTGTTGAGCATGAACGTGATGAATTGCGCAAATTCGAAAAGGTTTACGATCAGCTTTCTATGAGAACAGAGCTTGTAAAATCTATGCTTGAAGAAAATAACATAGATATTTCGGCTCTTGATGCTATTGTTGCGCGTGGCGGACTTCTTCCCCCCGTAAAATCAGGCGCATACGCAGTTTCTCCCGAAATGCTCGACCAGCTTGAGCACAGGCCTAATAATCATCACGCATCAAACCTTGGCGCAGGTATTGCCTATAACCTGGCAAAGGGTTACGACCATATCAAAACGTTGATATATGATCCTGTAACCGTTGATGAAATGCTGCCTGTTTCACGCATTACAGGCTTTGCCGATGTTAACAGAGTTGCCCGCGCTCATAATCTTAATATGCGTTCGTGTGCATTAAAGCTTGCTAAAGAACAGAATAAGGATTATAAGGATATGACGTATGTTGTAGCTCATATGGGCGGCGGTATAACGCTTACCCTGCACGACCATGGCCGGATTTCCGATATGATAAGTGATGATGACGGACCGTTTTCTCCTGAAAGAGCTGGTATGATCCCCGGATTTTATCTCGTTGATAAAATATTTAATGAGGGCCATACTAAAAAGAGCATTATGGAAGCTCTTCAGCGCAAGGGTGGCTTCCTCTCTCATTTTAATACGTCTGATATCCGTACAGTAGTTGAAAATGCTAAAGGCGGAGATGAAAAGGCGCAGCTTGTTATCGAGGCTATGTGTCTTGCAATTTCCAAGTGTATTGCACAGCTTGCTGTATCGGCGTACGGTAAGGTGGATAATATTATACTTACAGGCGGTATTGCTTATTCTGAATATATTACAGACATTATTAAAAAGCGTATATCGTTTATTGCGCCGGTGGTTATATACCCCGGGGAAAATGAGATGGATTCTCTTGCTCAGGGCGCATTAAGAGTGTTGAAGGGCGAAGAAATTATGCGTGAATTCGTTCCTGTATTTTGATTTTAATTGACTCCTATCACATTAAACCGAAGAATGTTACTGTTCTTCGGTTTTTGCATTTATGGGGCTATTATTATTGGATTTTTCAGTGCGTTTTGTTGCTTTTTAAGTATATGTGTGATATAATTTCAGGTGGAAAATTATAATTTCTCATATATTTTATATTGGAGGCTTTCAATGACTAGACAAGACAAATTGACTATTGATGCTATTCGTTTGCTTTCAGCAGAAAGTATTCAGAAAGCAAAATCAGGTCATCCAGGACTTCCTATGGGCGCAGCTTCAGCAGCATATACCCTTTGGTCCAAGGTAATGAATCACAACGGTAAAGATTCAAAGTGGTACGATAGAGATAGATTTATTCTTTCTGCAGGCCACGGTTCAATGCTTCTTTACTCATTGTTGCACCTTTTCGGCTACGGGCTTACTGTTGAGGATCTTAAGCAGTTCAGACAGCTTGATTCTCTCACTCCCGGACATCCTGAATACAATCATACAAACGGCGTTGAAATGACAACAGGTCCTCTTGGTCAGGGTCTTGCTTCTGCAGTTGGTTTTGCTATTGCTGAAACACACCTCGCTTCTGTTTTCAATACAGAGGATTATGACGTTGTTAACCACTACACCTATGTTCTTTGCGGTGATGGTTGTCTTATGGAGGGTATCACCTCTGAAGCATCTTCTCTTGCAGGTACACTTAAGCTTGGTAAGCTTATTGTAATGTACGATTCTAACAATATTACTATTGAAGGTAATACAGACATCGCATTTACTGAAGACGTTGCAAAGAGATATGAAGCATACGGCTGGCAGGTTATTAATGTTGAAGATGCTAACAATATGGAAGAGGTTGAGAATGCATTGAATCTTGCAAAATCAGATCTTGAGCATCCTTCAATCATTGTTATGAAGAGTATTATCGGCTACGGATGTCCTGCAAGACAGGGTACTGCTAAGGTTCACGGTGAGCCTTTGGGAGACGATAATATTGCTGCAACTAAGGAATTCCTTGGCTGGGAATGGTCTGAGCCCTTCTATGTTCCTGACGAAGTTAAGGAAAACATGAACAACATTATTGCGAACGGTGAAGCAAAGCAGGCTGCATGGGAAAAGAAATTTGCCGAATATTGTGCAAAATATCCTGAAAAAGCACAGCTTTGGGACGTATATTACAACAATAAGGTTGATGAGGATGTTCTTAACAGTGATGAATTCTGGAATTATGAAATTACAGAAGCTACAAGAATTACATCCGGCGAAATGCTTAACAGAGTTGCTGACATTGTTCCTAACATTATTGGCGGTTCTGCAGACCTTGCTCCTTCTACAAAGACATTGATGACAAAGTTCGATTATTATTCTGCTGAAAACAGATCCGGTAAGAATATGCACTTTGGTATCCGTGAATTTGCAATGGCTGCTATCTGTAACGGTATGGCTCTCCACGGCGGTGTTCGTCCTTATGGCGCAACATTCTTCGTATTTAGTGACTATTTGAAGCCTGCAATGCGTTTGAGCGCAATGATGAAGCTTCCTGTAACATACGTTCTTACACACGACAGTATCGGTGTTGGTGAAGACGGACCTACACATGAGCCTATTGAGCAGCTTGTTTCAATGCGTTCTATCCCCGGCTTCATTGATTTCCGTCCTGCAGACTCCCGCGAGGTTGTTGCCGGCTGGTATCTCGCAATGACAACTAAGGACGCTCCTATCGGCTTGGCTCTTACAAGACAGAAGCTTCCTCTCCTCGAGAATTCAGGCAAGGGTGCTCTTAAGGGTGGCTATGTAATTTCCGATAGCAAGAAGGAAACTCCTGATATTATTCTTATGGCATCCGGTTCTGAGGTTAGCCTTGTTGTTGATGCTAAGAAGCAGCTTGAAGAAAAGGGTATTGACGCTCGCGTAGTAAGCATTCCTTCATTCAATCTTTTCGAAAAGCAGAGTGAAGAATACAAGGAGAGCGTTCTTCCCAAGGCAGTACGCGCACGTGTTGCAGTTGAAGCAGGCTCTTATATGGGCTGGTACAAATATGTTGGCCTTGACGGCGAGGTTATTGCTATGTCAACATTCGGTACATCAGGCCCCTTCAACAAGCTCTTCCCTCTCTATGGATTTACAACAGAAAACGTTGTTGAGAAGGCTATGAAGGTTCTTGGAAAATAATTGTTATATAAACAATGAGAGCAGGATTTAGAATCCTGCTCTTTTTTGTACACAACAAAAGCGGTTAAAATATTTTAACCGCTTTTGTTTTAATCTGATAAACTGATTAGTTGTTTGTAGTGTAGTTAGGAGCTTCCTTTGTAATGTTGATGTCGTGAGGATGGCTTTCCTTAAGACCTGCGTTTGTAATCTTAATGAATTGACCGTTTTTACGAAGCTCATCAACAGTAGCTGTACCGCAATAGCCCATACCTGCACGAAGACCGCCCATAAGCTGATATACAGTATCTGCAAGAGGACCCTTGAAAGGAACTCTTCCCTCTACGCCCTCGGGAACAAGCTTGCTTGCGTTTTCCTGGAAATATCTATCCTTACTACCTTTGTTCATTGCAGCAATAGATCCCATACCACGGTATGTTTTGAAGCTTCTGCCCTGATAAATCTCTGTTTCACCGGGGCTTTCCTCCGTACCTGCAAGGAGGCTGCCAACCATTATTACAGATGCGCCTGCTGCAATGGCCTTTGTTATATCACCTGAATATTTGATACCGCCGTCTGCGATTATGGGAACATTGTATTGGTCCGCAATTTCAGCAACGTCGCATACAGCAGTAACCTGAGGAACGCCGATACCTGCAACAACACGTGTTGTACAAATGGATCCGGGGCCAATACCTACCTTAACTGTGTCTGCGCCGGCCTCGATAAGAGCCTTTGCGCCCTCCTTAGTTGCGATATTACCTGCAATAAGTGATATATTGGGGTATTTTGCCTTAACCTTTGAAACGGCAGAAATAATGTTTTTAGACTGACCGTGTGCAGAGTCAAGAGTAAGAACGTCAACACCTGCTTCAATCAATGCGTCTGCTCTTTCCATCATATCGTGAGAAACGCCGATAGCGGCACCTACGAGAAGACGACCGTTTTTATCCTTTGCAGAATTGGGATACTGCTTTACTTTTTTGATATCCTTAATTGTTATAAGGCCAACAAGGTTGTAATCGTCATCTACAAGAGGAAGCTTTTCGATTTTGTTCTTTGTAAGGATTTCCTTTGCCTGATCAAGAGTTGTACCCTTGGGAGCGGTGATGAGATTTTTTGACGTCATCAATTCGCTGATTTTCTTGTTAACGTCTGTTTCAAAGCGTATATCACGGTTTGTAAGAATGCCTACAAGACGGCCATTTTTTGTGATCGGTACACCTGAAATTCTGTAATGAGACATTAAATCAAGAGCTTCTTTAAGAATATGATCAGGAGATAGGAAGAATGGGTTTGTTATAACGCCGTGTTCGGAGCGTTTAACCAAATCTACCTGTGCAGCCTGCTGCTCAATAGACATATTTTTATGTATAATGCCTATACCGCCCTCACGAGCCATTGCTATTGCAAGACGCGCCTCTGTAACAGTATCCATAGCAGCGCTCATAAGCGGTATATTCAAATGTATATCTTTGGAAAGTCTTGTTCCGAGCTTTATTTCAGACGGTACAACTTCTGAATATGCAGGAATCAATAAAACATCGTCAAATGTCAATCCATCTCTGATATTATCAAGTTTACTCATGTTTTTTCCTCCGTATATATAATCAAAGCGGCAAGAAATATCTCGCCGCAAGGTCTTACTTCAACAATGTTTGGGCTTGGCAAAGAGCATCAACGAGCTCGTTGACGTCTATTCCGTGCATCTCACCGGCCTGCTCAATAGATTCTGCTCTTGCAACGGGGCAGCTTGTGCAGTGCATACCGAAAGAGAAAAATATTTCAGCCAATTCAGGATAAGCATCAATTACATCTCCGATAATACTATCTTTTGTGATTTCCATATCCATTTGTATCTCCTTTAATATAATGTCATATTATAACTTATTTATAAAAAAATGTCAACACGCAAACTGTGTCAATCAGCATAATAATATCTTACGTTATATCATTACTGCTTGACGTTGTGTGTATCTTCACTTTTATTTTGCGACTCCTTGGGCTGTCTGGGTACCTTGATTTTTAGTGATTTGAACAAATAAAATTTGTTTTCTTCATCGTTAATAAGGCGAATTATGTTTTTGCTGTGCCTTTCAACACCTAAAATACTTAGAATGGTGATTGCACACCATACGTACCATCTTTGATAAAATATTTGTCTTATAGTAAGGTCTACGTTCAATATTGCGTCATAAACAATAGTCATAAACGGTAAAATAACGCACGATAATACCGATGCCAAAGATACGTAGCGAGATAAAAGTGTTACTATCCATTCGAAGACAAGAAGAATTATTGCTATGATAGGTGACATATATAATATAACACCAAATGTTGTTGCAATACCTTTTCCGCCTTTGAATTTGAGGTAAAACGGGAAATTATGGCCAAAAACCACGCCAACTGCAGAAATCGACATAAAAATCTCCTCGTATTCGGTACCGATAAGCACTCTACCAAAGAAAAGCCTACCCAGTAACGTGGCCAAAAAACCCTTTAATGCATCTAAAAGGAAGGTAATTAATGCAGGCTTGGCTCCTAAAACGCGAAGAACGTTTGTGCTTCCCGGATTACCGCTGCCGTATTCCCTTATATCAATGTTTTTGAACAGCTTACCGATTGTAAAGGCAGGTGAAAAGCTACCTATTAAGTAACTGATTAAAAACGTTGTAACTCCTACTATAATACATTTTGCTATCATAGCTTATTCCTCTGAAAAACTTGTATTAATCGTCCTTTTGTTTTCTTGATTGCTTTATAACACGTATAGGTGTCATTTCAAGATTAAATGTCTGCCTAAAATAATTTATCAGATATCTTTCGTATGAAAAATGGAAAAGATCCGTATCGTTTACAGACAGCATAAATGTAGGAGGACAGACTGCTACCTGTGAGCCATAGTAAATCTTTAACTGCCTTCCGTTTTTTGACGGTGGTTCTGTCATAGTTACGGCTTCGCGTAATGCGTCATTAAATACGCCTGTGGTAACCCTCTTTGACGTCTGGGCATAAACCTCTCTTGCAAAGTCTAAAACCTTGGTAACTCTCTGCCCTGTTTTGGCTGAAATAGTTAAAAAAGGAGCGTATGTCATAAAGCTGAGCTTGTCATACAAATCTTTTTTGTATTTTTCTACTGTTTGTGAATCCTTTTCTACAAGATCCCATTTATTCCACACAAGCACGCAGGGCTTTCCTGCCTCGTGAACCATACCTGCAATTTTTGCATCCTGCTCTGCTACACCGTCGGAGCCGTCAATTATTATTACGCCTACGTCGGCACGCTCAATAGATGAAATGGACCTGAGTACACTGTAATATTCTAAGTCCTCAGATACACGGCTTTTACGGCGGATACCTGCCGTATCAATTAATAAAAAATCCTGCCCCGCATACCTGAAGGGGGTATCTATTGCATCTCTTGTTGTACCGGGAATATCGGAAACAATAGTTCTTTCATTACCTAAAAGAGAATTTATAAATGAGGATTTTCCTGCGTTTGGGCGGCCTAAAATAGCAATAGATATTACTCCGTCGTTTTCTGTTGCAGATGCGTCTTCATCATCAAAAAATGAAATCACCTCATCCAACAAATCGCCCAAGCCGCGCTTGTGGGATGATGAAATAGAAATAGGATCCCCTAATCCTAAATTATAGAATTCGTAGGTGTCTATTTCTAATTCTGGCGTATCAACCTTGTTAACAACGAGAATTATGTTTTTATCGCTTTTACGAAGGATTTGAGCTATTCTTTCATCTACGTTTGTAATGCCGTCTTTAACGTCTACAACGAAAAGAATAACGTCGGCTGTTTCTATGGCGATATTGGTTTGCTTAAGCATTAAGGCAGACAAATCCTCTTTTGAATCTATCTCTATACCGCCTGTATCTACAAGAGTAAACTGCCTTTCCTGCCACTGGGCGTCAGCGTATATTCTATCACGTGTTACACCGGGAGTTTCGTGTACAATAGAAACTCTTCTGCCGATTATTTGATTAAAGAGTGATGATTTACCAACGTTTGGTCTGCCGACAATTGCAACAATAGGTTTCATTATTTATCCTTTCAAACGCCAAGCAAGGCATCTATAAGGTCTGATGCCGTTGTTTGGACAACAACAAAATTCAATCCTGTTTTCTCCTTTACATCGGAAAGTGTGATTCCATCGAGAAAATCCTCGCTATCATACCTTAGCATAGATGATGATATTAATACTGCATCATATTTTTGATCTGTTTGCGATGCGGCAGAAATAATATCAGAGCCTGTTAAAAGGCCGGTAACGGTTATTGATTCACCGAAGAAATGGTTTACGCATTTATGTACGTCAATTTTTACATTAAGTATTTCCTCTGCAGCCTCTGCGATACTACTCATAAAATCATAGGAGGATGCACCTGTAAAAATGGCTACACGCTTATATTTGCTTTTTCGGCTTTCCTCCTCCAGGAGAGAAATGAACTCATATGCAAAGTGAGCAATCATGCCTACGCCGTTTTCAAGCTGTGAAAAATCCTCATATTCATCGAATGAAGGAAAATCCATATCTGCCGTAAGATAAAATTCATCCGATGCGAATACAAATCTACGCCCTATTTCGTTGAGTGCTTTTTCCTGCCATCTATTATTAATGTCAATAACAGCCTTTGCGCTCTCGGGGTTATACGGGTCTATTGAAGGAAGCCCCTGGCGGTGCTTTGTTAGCCCTACGGGAACAAGCGCAACGGATTCAACGATTTCATTGTACCTGTATAATTGTTCTAGAGAATATTCCAGCTCTGCCCCATCGTTTACGCCGGGACAAAGAACAAACTGGCAGTGTACGTTGATGCCGTTTTCCAGAAATTTATCGAATAATTTTGTTATATTCCCTGCGTTTGGGTTTTTCATCATGAACCGCCTTAATTCAGGACGCATAGAATGTACAGAAACAAAAAGAGGCTGAATTCTGTTTTCGATTATTCTGTCTATTTCCTTATCGCTTACGTTTGTAAACGTTACGTAATTGCCTGAAAGGTAGGATAAGCGCCAATCATCATCCTTAAAATACAGGGATTCCCTCATTCCGCAGGGTAATTGATCTATAAAGCAAAACATACATTTATTGGCGCAATGATGAGATTTATCCATTAAAAACGGAGAAAAGCTTAAGCCAAGATCCTCGTATATTTCCTTTTCGATATCGTAATCGATTTCCTCATTTGTAGGCTTTTGGATAGTGAGTACAATATGCTCGGATAAAACAAGCTTCATATAGTGGAGAAAGTCCAGCACGGGTTCGTCGTTGATATATAAAAGCTTATCCTGCGGCTTTATTCCGAGATTATACCCTATACTTCCTTTTTCAACGGATGTTATGATTATGTTTTGATTTATATCTGAACAGTCTGTCATTTGAAGCTCTCTATTCCAACTATAAAATTTTCGTAATAAACTATATTAACCTCATCCTCAACATGGATATCCGGCAAATCAACGTTTGCGTCAAAAAGATACAGACGGTCAAATTCATTATTATACACATTTACTGTTATTTCGTAAAAATACAGCTTATTGTCCTTGTAAATTGGCTTTTGTGATATGGATTTAATAACGCATGTAACCTTATGCTTTGTACCTGTTATAACCTCACTTAGATAATTTGTGTATCTGTGTAAGGGAGAAACGTACATGCCGTAAACAAAAATGGATATAATGCACGCTGCAACTATAACTATTGTACCCTCGGTTACATACTTAAAAAGACCGAGAACGATTGATGCAGCAAGCATCAAAAATATAAAAACACCCAAAAAAATTAAGCTTTTTATATATTGCTTTTCTGTGGATTTTATATCAGAAACAGAGTAAATCACGATAAAAAAGGACCTCCGTAAATGTGCAGATTTTTATTTATATTATTATACACTATATAATAATATATTTCAATCAAACATTTTGCGGAGGAAGCTTGTTGGACAAAACGGTAAACAGTTATTTGATCCAATACAAACGCTTAAGCATAGCCGAAGCTATATCCTTATATCCCATTTTTTCTATGTCTTCGGTAGAGATAATCGGAATTGCGGTAATTTCTTTATCGTTTTCGAATACCCTTAACATCCCTATGACCTCGTTTTTTGCAATAGGGGCCTTAAGCTCATATATTTCCGCTGAAATCCTATGCTCTGAAGAAGCTGTATTTTTAATTATTGTTGTAAAATCCTCGGCGGCTACACCGCAAACAGTTTGTTTTATACCGTTTCTTACAGGGATTTCGTTAGTTTTATCGTAGGATGATCCCTTTTCGATTATTTTTATACTTTTATAGTTTGAAAATCCATAATCTAAAAGGTATTTGGCTGCTTCAAAGCGTTCATCTGATGAGCTTGCGCCTAAAATTACAGCAATAAATCTCATATCGTTTCTTGAAGCTGATGCTGTAATACAGTGCTTTGCTGCATCGGTGTATCCTGTTTTTAATCCGTCGCATCCGTTATAAAATCTTACAAGGCGGTTTGTATTTGTTATTATAGTTTTGTTTCTAATGTTGTCCAGGGTATCAAGCCAAATCGTACTGTAATTAAAGTATTCGGGATGCTTAAGTAGCTCGTTAGACATTATTGATACGTCGTAAGCCGTGGAGTATGCCTGAGTATCGGGTAACGGCAGACCGGTGCAGTTGGCAAATACAGTATTTTTCATTCCGAGTTCTGCGGCTTTTTCATTCATTTTTGTAACAAAAACAGATTCACTTCCACAAATTTTTTCGGATAAAACCACACATGCATCATTCGCAGAGGCAACAATAACGGCCTTAAGTGTATCACTTACCGTAATTGTTTCGCCTTCATGTAAAAAAACGTCTGAACCGCCCATTGAAGCTGCATACGCGCTTACTGTAAGCTTATCGTCAAGAGATAAAACGCCGGAATTTATTGCTTCAAACGTTAGAATTAGTGTCATAACCTTAGTTATACTTGCAATAGGAACCTTTTCATTTTCGTTTTTAGCGTATATAATTTCGCCATTGTCGCATTTCATAAGTAAAACGGATTTTACATTGTATTTGAATGGAATATCGTCATATTCTGCGGCGTTTGCCTTACCGGGTGTTAATATGAAAGATATTGAGAGTAATGTAATGCATAAAATAATAAACGCTTTTTTCACCTTAATTCTCCTTTACGGTTGTTATTAAAATATACTGTGGAGGGTACGCTTGTATGAATATGGTTTACACTAAAAAGGATAAAAGTTTGTACATAATTACCTCTAATAAGGATAGAGGAATAATTGAAATAATGATGTAAATGCTTTGAACGACATACTCTCTTTTTTCTGTGAAATACAACGGCTTTTTTATTCCTTTTATTCTACGCGAAATTATTTTTTGAGAACATCGTAACGGTACCGTAGCCTGAAAAAACATAAAATATAGCTCAAAAATAAATCTAACAAAAGATAGAAATATAAAAGGAATAAGTTTTATGTATTCGATTTGAGTAATATCTGTAAATGCTGCGCCCAAAATACATCCCGTAATAAACACCAGAAAATAAACAACAAGGTGACATAATACAGTTAATCCAGAAAAACAGTAAGTAAACGAAAATAGTAAATTTTTGCCAAAATTACTAAAAAAACTCTCTGAAATAAAGAGTTTTGACGTAAAAAAAGCATATAATTTTGCAGACGATTGATGTGAGCCAAACCCGCATGAAATGCCTGCAATAAAAAAGAAGGATATAAAAATATAATAAATCCTGTTGTTTATAAAGTGATTTCGTAGATTATTCTTTAAGCTCCAAACCATTATTTTCACCGATATATTTTATTTCGTTTTTTATAAAATATATGTTGTGAATCCTGTTAGTAAGCATTTTCTTTTTCAGCTTTAACGAGTGTTCTATAAAAGAACTTACAGAATTCACGAAGAATTATAAACAAAGGAACGCCAAGAAGGAATCCGAAAAATGAGAAAAAATAGCTTGCAACCCACAATATCATTATAACAATAACGGGATGTATATTTGTTGTATTCCCCATTACATAAGGTGTTAAAAGGTGATTTTCTATTTGCTGTACAATAAGTACAACGAGAATGGTAAGGATAATCTTTGCTGGGTCATTCATCAGTACAACAAGGCATGCAGGTATTGCACCGACTATTGGTCCAAAATACGGAA